>JBIJBX010000006.1:0-28901 GCA_044344995.1 Oligoflexales bacterium
ACTAAGTTTAAAAAACTTGAGGCCCCTTGCGGGGCCTCGTATTTTTAAAATTTTAGCGCATACTCTTTTGCATGTTTTCAGCAATTTTTGACAGGAAATCTGTCGTGTGCATATAGCTTCCAGCCGGCGGGTTGTTGCCATGGATACAAACAGCCAAGTCCTTTGTCATATGTCCTGCTTCGACAGTTTGAACGCAAACTTGCTCGAGTTTTCGGGCAAATTCTGTGACCTCTGGGGTTCCGTCCAATTTCCCGCGGTGGGCCAAGCCCTGGGTCCACGCGAAGATTGAGGCGATCGGATTCGTAGATGTTGGTTTGCCTTTTTGGTGTTCGCGATAATGGCGTGTAACAGTTCCGTGAGCAGCCTCGGTCTCGATCGTTCGCCCATTCGGACACATGAGAACGGAAGTCATCAGGCCTAAAGATCCAAAGCCTTGAGCAACCGTGTCAGACTGAACGTCGCCATCATAGTTCTTACATGCCCAAACAATTCCACCTTCCCACTTGAGTACCGCTGCGACCATGTCATCAATCAAACGATGCTCATAGGTTAAGCCTGCTTTAGTGAAGGAGTCTTTGAACTCCTTGTCAAAGATCTGTTGGAAGATATCTTTAAAGCGGCCGTCGTAAACTTTAAGGATCGTATTTTTTGTTGAGAGATACACCGGGAACTTCCGGTCGAGGCCGTAAGCAAAACAGCTTCGCGCGAAGCCCTCGATGCTTTCGTCCGTATTGTACATGCCCATGCCGATGCCGGGGCCTTTAAAATCCATAACTTCCCAGGTTTGGGGTGATCCGCCGCCGCTCGGCTCGTAGACGAGTTTTAATTTACCCGGGCCAGGCAAACGAACGTCTGTAGCTTTATATTGATCTGCGTGGGCGTGGCGACCAACTACAATTGGTTTTTTCCAATTGGGTACAATGCGAGGAACATTTGAGCATATGATCGGTTCACGGAAGACCGTTCCGCCAAGGATATTGCGAATCGTACCGTTAGGGCTTTTCCACATTTTCTTAAGGTTGAACTCTTTAACGCGGGCCTCATCAGGAGTGATCGTCGCGCATTTAATGCCGACATCGTATTTTTTGATGGCTTCAGCTGCCTCTACTGTGACTTGGTCATCGGTTTTGTCACGATGCTCCATGCCTAGATCGAAGTACTTGATTTCAAGGTCTAGAAACGGGTGGATAAGTTTGTTCTTAATTTCTGACCAGATGATTCTGGTCATTTCATCTCCGTCCATTTCAACAACTGGATTTTTGACTTTAATTTTCGCCATTTCATAGTCTCCCAAAATATGTCAGGTCCATTGCAATATGTCAGAGATCGTTCACTTTTTAAAGTAGTGAATCGACCTTGGCATGTGAATAAAATCGCGCACCGGGATGTTAATGTTTATCAGTACAATGACTTCTGTTCTCTTCCCCTGATCAACATTACACACCACACCATGACTACTGTATAGCATTTTAAATAAACCTAGTCCGGCGCCGCCCTTTTTTGTGTCAATCAGGTTGTTGGCGTCATCACGTTTCAGAGCTTTTCTGAGGTATGAAAACCATTTTTCGCGCAAAAAAGCGCCGAATGGATCAGTGACTCCGATTGCGAAAAGTCGGTCGTCCATACCAAACCTGAGTGTTGACCATTCATCGGGTGTTAGTTCGCGTTTTGAGGTTCTTTCTAATTGCTCATAATGGGTGCGGCCGCCAGCTACAGGGGCATCATAGATGGCGTTCATTAGAAGCTCTTCGCAGATCCCGTGCGCCAGACGCGAGATATTCTTGCCCACGCCGCAGGCATCTACCCATTCTTGTACGATTTTATTCAACGTATCACGATCCCCTGAGCCTCGCACGGTGTGACTCTGTATGGCTGACTCAGGGCGAAGATATTGCTCAATTCCAAAAAAGTTTTTGTTTAATAACTTCTGGAGTGTGATAGCTAGGTCGCTGGACGTCCAATCGGGATCCAAGTTCGCTACGATGTGGTCAAGCAATTCGACATCTTTACCTGATAAAAATCGAGCGTATTCTTGCATTGGCAAATCAGTCACCAGAACCGTCGTCATCCCTGTATGCAGCCTGACGGCTTCAAATAACTGTAAATCTGGGTCGTTAGAAATGACAACTTTAAGGTCAGGGCTACACGCAATAGCTTCGAGCGCTTGCGCCGTTGATGAGAGTGAGATTGTTCTCCAGCCGTGGGTTGCTACCATGAGTGCGGTGGCTGTACCGATGGCTTTTCTTCCAGGTACTTCTACAATCAACACAGCAGAACTTGTTGAACTATTAGCTTGCGGCATTGTTCGCTTTTAAACCTGCGCTGGTCTTTTTGCGTCCGCTGAAATTTTGTCTTGCAATGTCATCAAGCCAGCGATAACGGCCTCTGGTGTGGGTGGGCATCCGGCGATGTAAACATCCACGGGAATAATGCGGTCAACACCTTGCACCACATGGTATGCGCGGTAAAATCCACCGCTGGAGGCGCATGCGCCCATAGCCATAACCCACTTAGGTTCTGACATCTGGTCATAAACTTTTTTTATAACGGGCGCCATTTTCTCGGTAATGGTGCCAGCCACAATCATGAGGTCAGCTTGGCGTGGGGAGAATCGTACGACCTCTGCCCCAAAGCGTGCAATATCATACTTGGGACCAACCACCGACATGTACTCGATTCCACAGCAAGCGGTTCCGAAAGGGTACGGCCAGAGTGCGTTCTTTCGAGCCCAAGCCAGCAACTCCCTGTGCTTCGTAAGAAAAATGGGAAGTTCATTTTCCGATTGCTGATGTTTCATAGATTTGGCGTCTCCCGAATCAGAAAACCCGAGCCTGGGTAAGGGTCTAGTCACTTTCAAAACTCATGCCATTGAACTGTTCAAAAATTCAACGTTATTGGCCCTTTAAGTCGTCATTCTAGACTAGAGTCCAGAGGAATTCCACCCCAACCCAAAAAAAATCCCCCAAAGTTGACTTGAGCCCAAGTCAGTCCGTAAAATATCAGTGAAAGCCAAGCATTAGCAATTTCGGCTCGATTTCAGGAGAGGCAAGCATGGAAAAAATTCAGTTACTTTGGCATCAGGGCGGTCCAGCGGTCATGTCGCTGATCACGGCTACAGCTCTAATTTCGTTGGTTATTATCATCGAGCGGATACTGCGCTACTGGATACAATATGATCTTGGTAATAGTGCCGTATTCATGAGTAACGTTCAGAAGATGGTAATGAATAATTCTATTGAAAATGCCATCCGACTATGTCGAAAAGCAAAGCCTAAACTTCTGCCAGACGTCTTAGTGCAGGGATTGATGCGCGCCAACGACTCGGTCGAAGAAATCGAACTAGCTATGGATTACGCTACGCTTGAGGCGATTCCAAAAGTCACTAAGTGGGTCGGTTTCCTCGGTACGACAGCGAACGTGGCCACACTGTTCGGATTGATGGGTACTCTGTTTGGTTTGATGAAGTCCTTCGCCGCTGCCGCGACAGCTACAGGCGCTCAGAAGCAAACGCTTCTCGCAGAAGGTATCGCGGAAGCGCTCATTGCTACGTCTTACGGCTTGGGGACAGCTCTGTTCATTCTTCTCGCATACGGCATTCTGATGACGAAGCAATCGGCACTAGTAGATGATATCAACGCAAATGCAGCCCGATTGTTGCATATGCTCTACAACCGCAAAATGAAAATTCACCGCGGCGGATCTGAGCGAGCTGAGTAATCTGCTTGGTATTTAGAACGTAATTGAATTTGTGAGTTGGCCATAGAATTTGCCCGACTGGGGTTGCTTGAGTGGTTCTGGAGGACTGGCTTTGTCGAGAAAAAAGAAAAAACGATCTATTCCCTACAAAGATGTTGAACTCAACATTATGCCGTTTATCGACATTTTTTCCATGTTGAACACGTTTTTGCTTTTTTCGGCGGTTTTCCTTTCCGTAGGCGTTTTGGAAGTACAGATTCCTTTTCTGTCGAATCAGCCACCTCCAGATGACCCAAAAGACAGCCGACTTTTTCAGGTTAACGTGGATGTGTCAAAAGAGCAGGTAGAGATTCAGACATCCTACACCCGCCCACCAGAGCAGGCTCAAAAGTTCCCATTCCCCAACAACCCGCAGGGGATAAAGTTGATGCATCAAAAGCTTGCGGATATTCGCAAACAAAATGCCGCAACAGATAAGGCTACTGTGTTCAGTGAAGATGACGTCAGCTGGGAGTCGCTCTCCGCAGTATTAGATGGGGTGATGTTGCGTGTTGAGGGTGATCCGGTGTTTGCGCCAGCAAAAGACGCAAAAAACAGAGAGAAAGCGGAAATAGATGCCAAGACGTTTCTTTATCCAAAGATCGTCATGGGCAGCGTCATGTTGAAGTGACACCCTAGCCATTTTGGTTTAGGCGTGTTGCACATTAGGAGATATTTCAATGGCAAGTGCAGGCGGCGGCAGTAACGACACTCTTAGTCTCAACTTGAACCCCATGTTGGACATCTTTTCGATCCTTATTACCTTTCTTCTGATGAGTTTTTCCAGTGACCCGGTTTCACACGATGTGGACGCCGGCATCGAGCTTCCACAATCGTCCACGATCGTTGCATTGGATGAAATCCCAGCAATCATCGTCACCAAAACAGAAGTAAAAGTTAACGATGTCAAAATCGCCGTAATTGATGGCGACGTTCCAGAGAGCGCGCGCAGCCAGGGGGCGATTTATCCTGTTTACGTCGAGCTTAAAAAGCTCGCGGAAGCCAACAAGCGATTAACTAAAAACATCAAAGTGGATGATCCAACTGCCAAAGGTAGTACTGGCGCGCTGAGTATGGAGATGGATAAGGGTCATCGTTTCAAATTGATGAAGAGAATTATGCTTGCGGCCCAGCAGGCGGAGTTTGTGCAATTTAAGCTCATGGTACAAAAGGAACTTAACTAAGAATGACCAATGGGCCATTAAAAAATCAGTTGAGGCTGCGCTCAGGACTCTTCAAGGGAGTTGTCCTAGCGGGCGCGGTATTTTTCGCGGCACAAAGTGCATTTGCGGAATCGGGACTAGGCTCGCAGGAGCAGTTTAAAGATGTTGAAATCCGTGTTATCAGGCCTAAGTTTTTCACCAAAACAAAGAGATTAGAGACTGGCGCTCAGTTGAGCGTGGTCATGAATCAATCCTTCATCTACACATATCTGGCAACCGGTTTGCTTGATTATCACTTTTCTGAGCAGTGGGCAGCCGAGGGCGCTTTTGCAATGGGTTTTAGCATCGATAAAGATGACAAGCGTTCATTGAAGTCAAATTTCAAGATTCAAACGCAAATTCTTAGAACCCAATATTTTATGGAAGGCGGAGCGCTTTACACTCCCGTTTACGGTAAATACCAGCTGGATTCCGGAAAGTTGATTTATCTTGATATGTTCTTCTCTGCCGGCGTAGGTATGACCGGAATTAACTATCTCTATGACCATTGTCCAAAGCCTTCCGACGTTGGGCAGGGCAACATTGTCCCCGATCCACCATCTCCAACCACAAAGTCTTATCCGACTTTTTATGGCGGTTTGGGTCAACGAATTTTTATGGATAAGAAGCTAAGTTTGCGCTGGGATGTTCGGGCGCACATGTTTGGCTACAACTTGGCAGACTCCTCTTGTGATCCTGAAACAGCTACGAGTGGTACAAATAGCCAAACTAATATTACGCTTCAGCTTGGTGCGGGGTACTTCCTGTGAAAGCCCGTATGCCCAAAAAAGTTCGCCCCAGTTTTTCTTTAGTAAAGTTTGCTGCAATCGCAGTGTTTGCGAGCAATTTAGCCGCTTCACCTGCTTTTGCTAATTATCAAGCCGCCCAACAACTCATGGCTCGTCGAGATTATGTGGGGGCAGCCGCGCAGTATTTTCAGTCGTACTCGACGCCGAAATCTGGTCAGGAAAAAGTATTCTCCGAATGGGGGCTTGGGGTAAGTTTAAAGTCTTTGGGCTTTTATTATTCCGCATCCAAGTTTTTCTCTAATATTGTTCGCCGTGGCCCTGGTCCAAACAATCCATATTTTCGTCGGGCTTTGGTTGAGCTCGCGACCATAAATGGGACGGTGGCTCTGGGTCACACCCATATTGTGCAGCTCGTAAAAGGCGCGGGGGTCGCGCCCGAGAACATCCCGGGTCAGGCTCGGGGCTTTTATTTTTATTACATTGGCTCTGAGGCTTTCAACCAGCAGAAGTTTGAGCGAGCCGCGGACTTTTTAAAGAAAGTTCCTTCGGGTAGTGCTTACTATGCAAAAGCGCAATTTCATCTAGGAGTGATCGCGAATCGAGCGGGGGCCCACAGTCGCGCCATCAGTTATTTCGAATCTGCTCGATCAGGGAGTGGAGCTGACGCATGGGTCAAAGAACAAGCCAACCTGAATATCGCGCGCGTGCATTATGAAACAAAAAGTTTCGCCCAATCGTTGCAACACTACGCTCTAATCCCTCGCGAGTCAGACAATTGGCTTCAGGCTATTTTTGAGTCGGCTTGGGCGTTTTTCCTGATGGCTAAGCACAATAACGTCCTCGGGAATATTCATACGCTACACTCGCCATTTTTTGACACGAGGTTTTTCCCGGAGAGTTATATTTTGCAGTCGATCACTTATTTAAGGCTATGCAGGTATGGAAAAGTTGATGAGAGCCTTGCTGGCTTTAAGGACCGATACAAACCGGTTTTCAAGGACTTGGCTAACCTGCTTGGAGATTACAAAACCAAAGAAAACGACATGTTCAAGCTTATCTATGACTACCGTAGCGGCAGCTTAAATAGTTATAAAAATGCATGGTCCATCCTGGATGCCCTAAGTCGCTCAGACGCCTATAAGGAGTCAAGCCGCGCTTTCCGCTACTCTGACGCTGAGATTGCTCGGTTAAATGGCATGGGCGGAAAATGGGGCAGCACGGGTCTTACGGAGGATCTGAAGGACTTTTTAAATAAGAAAAAACAAGTGGCCAAAGCTGACTCAGGAAAAAAACTATACGATCAGGCAGCCGCTAATTTCGAGTATCTAAGGACATTGTCGAATCAGACGAAACTAATCAACGCCGACAGGCTTGAGGGTAGTATCGATTCAATCCGTAGAAATCTCAACGTAACTCAGGCCAATGACCGCAAGGTTTTCATTGGTGGTCTTCAGCCTCTGGAGATTGATCAGCAGTTGGAATACTGGCCGTTTATTGGCGAGTACTGGGAAGATGAGCTTGGATACTATGTTTACAATATTGATGACGCCTGTGGGATGCAGAAAAGTAAGGCCGGAGCAGGAAAAAAGTAGGCTTTAAGATTGTTGCAAGCTGAATCCGATTGATGGTCCGAGCGAGGAAAGTGATGTCTCCAAAAAAAATAATTCAAATTTCAATCTTGGCTGTAATAACAATCTTTTCAGCGGAACTAGCGCCTTGTTATGCCGATTCGCGAGCAACAGGGCACCGCGAAGTGAACCTAAACGACGTCAAAGTTGATAAGCGCGAAAAAGGCGGCACTGCGAAAGCGACTGGTCCGAGCGTTAGCAGGGGCGAGGCATTTGTCGTCGCGACGGAGGGCAAGCTTACCGCTGAGATCAAAAAGACTATTTCTTTTTACGAACGAACAGAGCGCACGCTGCCGCCGAAATCTTCAGCACGACTGCAGATACTGGAGCGTTTAGTCAACCTTTACCTCGAGAGCGCTGTCTACGAGGCAAACGCCGAGTTTCGCCGCTACGACCGAGCATACGCCGCATGGGAGCGTGCGGGTGGGAAGGGGAAATCTCCTTCAGTCAATAATACCGGCTCAAAAAATATATGGAAGAAGGTCGCGGAAAAATCGTCTTATGTGATGAAGCAGTTTCCAAACACAAAAAACTCGGACACTCTGATGTTCAATCAAGGCCTTGCGTTGCAGTATCTCGGCCAGGATAAGCAGAGTGCGCGCGTTTACAGTGATTTGATCCAGAAGTATCCAAACAGTGACAAAGCCGGTGAAGCCTATTTCCAACTGGGAGATTTTTTCTTTGAGAAAAATGACTTCAAAAACGCGACCAATAATTACAAACAGGCACTGCGCTATAAGACGAGTCGTGGATTCGGCTGGTCTTTGTTCAAGCTTGGCTGGTGCTCCTATAACCTTGGCAATTACCCAGAGTCATTGAGTTACTGGAAGCGAACGGTCGATGTTGCGACCAGCAGCAAGCAGAAAGGTTCCGATCAGCTGAAGGAAGAAGCGCTAAAGGACATGGTGTTTGGCTGGGTCGAGATGAAGCAAGTTGAGGCCGCTATCACATATTATCGCCAGCATGGTGGCGAGAAATATATTGGCAAGTTTTTGAGTCAATTGGGGAATGCATTGGTGGATGCGGGAAAGTTTAACGAGGCTATTCGAGTCTACAAACGTTATCAGAGTATGTTTAGCAACGCACCAGATGCTCCCGAAATGCAGAAAGATGTTATTTCCCTTTATTTCGATATCAATCGGTTTTCAGAAATGTGGAAGGAGCTTGACGCCTTTCCGAGAATGTATGGTCCAGGGAGCTCCTGGGCTACTGCTAACAAGGGCGAGGCTGGAGTTGTTGAAAGCACCCAGTTAAAAATCAAAGATACGATTCTTTATTACGCGAAAGTTCTGCACAAAGCTGGTCAAAAGGATGATGATGAAGGAACCTACGCGGAGGCGCTGCGCGGTTATCTTTTGTTTTTGAAGTATTACCCCAATGCCAAAGAGATGCCAGAAGTTAAGTTTAATATGGCAGACATCCTGTTTATCGAAAAAAAGTATCGTGAAGCTGGAAAGCTCTATCTTGAGATTGCGGCCCTTGGCAAAGAGAAGGCTGTTCAGATAATTCCGCCAAACAAAATCCTCAACATCCACAAAGATGCCGCTCGTTATATGCTTGATAGTTATGGTCTGGATTTTGAGCCAGAATACAAAGTACTGCTCAAAGTGACTCCCGATTTTAGTAAGCCAGCAAGACCCTTGTCCCCTCGAGCAACGTCCTACGTCCAGGCGTGTAGCGAGTATCGTAAGTGGTATGCCGACGATAAGAAGGCTTCCAAAGAGTGCGATATCTATGTGACTGCGATCTACTATCGTAACGGAGACAAAGACAAGTCGAAGCAGCTTCTGTTTAAAATCGCTCAAAAATACCCGAATGAGAAGATCGGCCCAGAAGCTGTGGACTGGTTGATTCCACTTTATTCCGGGGATACGAAATCCCTGGTACAGATCGCCGACAACCTCCTGAAGCAACCTGCTTATCAGAAGGGTAAACTGGGTGATAAATTGCGTGACTTAAAACGTGGAGCTGAGATTGACGAGATAAAAAAGATTGCTGATGTAGCGAAGAGAGCCAAGGCATACGAAGATCAAGCGAAGCGCAATCCACGCTCACTCGAGGCGGATAAATTGTTTTACAACGCAGGTATTGATTATATCAAGGCTGGCCTAGTAGCTCAGGGGATCGCAGCCTACGCAACCGTTGTTAAAAATTATCAGAAATCTGAAGGCTATCAGGAGTCACTTCTGCAGCTTGCTAAGCTCTCGGATAAACGGCTTGAATTTGCTACCGCAGCTTCCTACTACTTAGCCTATGCGGCAAAATACCCCAAAGACAAGATTCATGTTTCCGTAATCGGTAGGGCTTGTGAATTGCAAGTGGCCATGGCCGACGAACGCGCAATCGACACCTGTTCTAACCTGGCAAAATTTGATGCAGAGGGCGCGAAAGGCTTCTTTGATCGAATGGTGCGTGAGGCGTACTATGCAAAAAATTATGCGAAGATGCAAAAACTGATTGTGAAGTTTTACCTAAAATTCAACCTTTCAGCGGACGATCGAATTCTTGCTTTTTACCGCATATATAAAGCTGCCGGTGGAAAAGGTGCGGCTGGCCAGCAGGCGGCTCAAGAAATTATCTCAGCTTATAAGCGCGCAGGTGGCAAAGTCGGTGCCGAGCCGAGCCGGTATGTTGGCGAGATTGTTTTTAATAATGTAAATGGCAACATGACGCGCTATCTCTCAATAAAATTAGTCGGCGGCACCGTGGATAATCTTGCGGCATCCATTCAGAAAAAGGCGGATGGTATCCCGGCACTCGATAAAGTTTATAACGAGGTGTTGGCGACTAAAGACGCGTTTTGGGGTGTCGCGGCGTTACACCAAATGGGTTACGCTCGTGAGGTGCTCGCTAACGATCTGGACAATCCACCATCAATCGCGGGAGCGTCAATTGAAGACGTGAAGAAACAATTGGCTCCGCAGGTTCAGGCAGCGCGCGCAGAGGCCAAGAAGTATTATCAGTTCGCGGTGGATTCCATCTCAAAGTATTCAGTTTACAATGATTGGGCCGGTCGCTCAGTATCAGGACTGGCTCGGATTCAAGGTCAAAGGTTAAGTTTCGAGGACGTTGCACTCATGCCGGACTTCGTAGGGTCAGAGGTCGCTGCGCCATTAGTTCAGTCCATCTCGACCGGAAAGGCGGGTGAATAATGATGTCGCTTCGCTTAAATTCAAGAAGTTTGTTGGGAGCTATTACCTGCGTTTTTGCTCTTCTCGTCCAACCCGGATGTGCAGATGATAAAGCGACAAAAAAAGCAGAAGAACCCGTTGGCCCAGGGCGCAGTTCCGGTGGTCCTGGGGGCGGCGAGTCAAGGGAAGATTCAGGCGCTACGTCTTTAAGTGCTGAGCGGCGTTTTCTAGTGAATAGTCTTTCAAACAATCCATTCACTTCCAAAACGATTGATAAATCCCGCGCGGCTGATTTTGCTGGACAGCACAGTGGAGGTCGTTCCAAGGACATTAACACCTTGGCTGCCACGGTCGCCGCGCTGCGACTTTCAGGACAGTCCGTAAATGAGGCTATGGTTAACGCTAAGGCCATCGCGGATTTGGAGATGGCTAAGAACGTTGATCGGGATATTCCTGAGATCGTTCAGCTTGAGTTGGGGTTGGTTGGATTACAAACCGGTCGTCTTGCGTTTGCCGAATATTGGCTAGACCGATTATTAAAGTCCAAGAGTGCAACGATGCGTGCTTCTGCAATTAATGCAAAGGGCGTCATGGCTATTCGCATGGACAGGATTCCTGAGGCAATGGTTTTATTTAAGGAAGCGCTCGGTGTTAGTAACGATTATCGCCCAGCTCTGCTCAATATTGGATTTTTAGCCTTGCAAGGTGGGGATGTAACGACGGCCAAGCGCGCTTTGGCCGGTATGCAAGATGACTGGTACGTTGAGTCGGGGCTGATATCGGTTCTCAGGCTTGAAGGGGAAAGCGAAAAGGCGGAAAGCCTATGCGACCGAGTTTTGTCTAAGCGTCCTCGCCATAAGCCAACCTTAATTAACTGTGGAATCAACTCTTGGCAGGGGCGAAGAGATTATAAGAAGGCTCGGGACTACCTAAACAAGGCGCTCGCAGTTGCTGGCGGGGCTGCCATTTGGGATGAGAAGACTGGACGACTGCTTGGCGCTATTGACTCCGAGGAAGCCAGAGCCGCTCAGCTCAAGGCTCGTAAAGAGGCCGAAGAGCTAAAAGCCAAGGCGGACGCGGCTAAGGATAAGGCGACGCCGGGTCAGGACCAGCCAGCAAAAGATTCAGGTGAATCAAAAGCTCAAGGTGAGTCCAATAGACCAGAAAAACGGCAGTAGGTTGAAGTGGGGCAGGCCATATGGCTTGAATTGGTGTCTGAGGTAAGTTGTGGGATAATATAACGAAAGTTTAGTTTTATTTGAACGTTTATGGATTCAAGATCGAGATAAAAGTTTTGAATTAAATAGTAAAGGTTTGAAATGGCATTTGAGTTGAGATTTCAGATTCCGGGACAGTTACCACGCACGGTACCTATCGATCAAAAGCGAATGATGATTGGTACGTTGCCGTCAAACCATGTGGTTATGCGTGCTCCTGGCGTTGATCCGATTCATGCATTGGTTGAAGAGTTGGAGCCGGGACGTTGGTTTGTCACCGATGTGGGAAGTGAAACTGGTGTCAAAGTTAATGGCGTCCTTATTGATGTGGAGTCACCACTCAAGCCTGGCGATAAAATATCATTGGGCAGTATGGTTGTTGAGTTTGCTGAACAACCTCAAATTATTCCGCCGCCTCCAGTTCTGGCAGGTGGGCCAGCTAAGTCACCTGTTTCCGGACAGGCTACCGTAGCCGGAGCAAACGCAGAATCGCCGCGTGTTACTGGATCTGGTGCGGCGATGCCAGTTGGTACACCAACTAGTGCAGCAGGCTCTACGACTGTTCGCCAGGATGTCGAATCTAAACACGCAGAACGACGTGTTCAAAAAAATGTTTTGTTTTCTCCACGTGATGCACGTCCAATGGGTGACGTTCTTGAGGTCGTAGCTTATTGGGGAGATTCTGTGTTGGACGTGGATTTATTCCATCCAACGTTCAAGGAGTACGATCACGTCACTATCGGTGTGACGCCACACGCACATTTTATTGCGGCTGGAGAAGAACATTTCATCAAGCACACACTCGCCAGATTTAGCTCGAGTGGTGGCTATAAACTAAAGTTACTCGATGGGATGGATACGCGCGTTCGTCGCGGCGGCAAGGTTGAGAAAATTGAAGGTCAAGGAAGTGTATCACTTGATCGCAGAGATATTGCACACATCAAGTTTGGCAGCGTTCGCTACTTTCTTCTTTTTGTCAGTCCGCCCGAGGTTGATGTTAGTAGAACCGGACCGCGAGATCCAATTTTTGTTTGGCTGACGATAGCGGCTATGGCGCTTTACTTCTTAGCTGTTCCGGCTCTGTGGTTGTCGAAACCGGTCAAAGCCGAGGAAGAGGAACAGGAGATCTTTGCTTACACTGAAGTTCCGCAAGAGCAAAAACCACCTGAACCGAAGAAACCAGAGCCTAAAAAGCCAGAAGTTAAAGTCGAGGAAAAAAAGGAGCCACCCAAGGCGCCCAAGCCTCCTCCACCAAAACCAAAACCAGTGACTCCAGCAAAACCGATTGAAAAAGAAAAGGTTGAGCAGCCTAAACCTGTCGAGAAGCCGGTGGAAAAACCCAAACCAACGGAGTCTTTACAGCAAAAGCCAACTCCGCCATCACCGAATCAGCAGAAAGCGGAAGAAAGTAAGCCAGCTGGAGACCCTGCTAAGAGCAATCTTTCCAGTTTGAGTAAGGCTACGACTGGTATGGAGTCAACTGGAGCCAAGAAACCTGACTTTAAATATGCGGGTGAAAAAAATAACAAGCCCCTCGGCGCAGCGGGCGGGCCTAAAGGGTCTGGCAATAATCAAACAGGCGGCGCCATCAAGGGTAAGGAAAGCTTTAGTGTTCAGGGTGTTGAGGGGCCCAAAAACAATAAAGCATCCGGTGTTAATCTCGATAAAATTGGCTTTGGTGTTGGCAAGATTTTGAATAAAACAGGCCCGGGAGCCATCCAAACGAACTTCCAAACTTCATCTGGTGGTGCTGGTGGTGGCGCTGGGTCCGGGGCTAAGACTTACGGTATGGGTGGCGCTGGAAGCGGTAAATCCTTAGGCTTAGCCGGCGCAGGTGGCGCGGCAAATAATTTCGGCTCTGGCTCCGGCGGTGACGGTTCGGGACAAGGCGGAAGTGGCGGCTGGGGTGGCTCTGGTGGTGGACCTGGATTTGGCACCGGCTCAGGGGGCGGTCAAGGCGGTCGTGGCGGTCGGGGCAAGGGTGTGATCAACATTCCAACCGGCGATCCATCGGTGTCTGGCGGCTTGACTGCGCAGGAAATCATGGCCGTGATCCGTTCTCACTTGAACGAGATTCGTCACTGCTATGAGCAACTCCTTCAGCGCTCTCCAAGTGCTTCTGGTAAAATCTCAGTCAACTTCACAGTAGGTTTGTCAGGGGGCGTAACGCGTGTCTCCGTCGCTGAGGCCACTCTTAATGATGCTGTGACGCGCGGGTGTGTTACCGGTCGTATTCAGCGTTGGACATTCCCCAAGCCTCGTGGCGGCCAACCTGTGGAAGTGAACTATCCGTTCGTGTTTAATCCGCTGTAACACGAGCCAGGCCTAATTTGAGTTCGAAATTTAAAGCAGGTGAGATCGTAAACAGATCTCGCCTTTTTTTTTGATTTTGGCTTAAATTTTAGACAAGAAGTTCAGTATTATTCACGTGATAGCGATCCCTTGTCTTGCGCATTCTGGAAGCTTTAAGTAACCTATAAGGTTCGCCTAACGAGGTTTTTAATAGGAGAGGGCCATTGCCACAACGTCCACTTTTTTTGATTAGTAATGATGATGGAGTTCACGCCCCTGGTGTGCGAGCTATGGCTGCAGCCGTAAAGGATTTAGGGGACGTTGTCATCGTTGCCCCCCATGTAGAAAGATCCGCTTCAAGCCACGCCATATCAATTCATCTACCTTTGAGAATTGAACAAGTTGAGCCAAATATCTATGCAGTTGAGGGGACTCCCGCCGACTGCATTATGCTGGCCATTAGAAAGCTACTGAGACGCAAGCCGACCTGGGTGTTGAGTGGGATTAATCGGGGTGCTAATCTAGGAGTAGACACAATCTATTCGGGCACTGTAGCGGCTGCGATGGAGGGGACTCTGCACAATATCCCGTCAATCGCCGTCTCGACCTATGGGAAGGCGCGCGAGCACCTCCACTACGAATCAGCGGCCAAAGTGGTCAAGATGCTCCTAGAAAAGCCTGAGTTATTAGGAGATGTGACCAGGACCTCGTTGTTAAACGTGAACGTACCAAATCTTCCTTTTGAGAAATTAAAGGGGATCTCCGTGGCCTCGCTGGGGCGGAGGATTTACGAGGATGAAATGCAAGAGGGAGTGGACCCCCGGGGGCGAGCTTACTTTTGGGTCGGTGCCGGAGGGGAGATGTTTGAAGATATACCAAATTCTGATTGTGTCATGCTCGACCAGGGCTATGTCACCGTATCCGCTCTAAGACCCAGTTTTTTGGATGAACGGGGCAATGCGGAGATTGAGAAGCGTTTTTCAGGTGCATTCGATCAGATATTTGGCTTGTAAAACTGTGGTCTTTCACCCCAATCATGGAGAGCTGACCTATGTTGAGTAAATCACTGCTCTTGATCATGCTCCCAATTCTGTCTTTTTGGGGCTGTGCTACCTTGAATCCATTGGGTGAACAGAGAGATCAAATTATTTTGGTCAAAGTAAAAAAGAATGACACTCTTAACACGATTGCTAAGCGCCATGATACAACCTGGCAGGCCATCGCGTCACTCAATCGGGATCAGCTATCTAATGGCTTGCGTGAAGGACAGGAGCTGAGAGTTAGGGTCAATGATGAGATGGTGAACAGCGCTGATGGTAGTCAATTCGCTGGGAACGGATTTGATGACGATCAGGGCGAAGATTTTCTGCCAAAAAGAAAGCGTGGATTCTTCTTTTTGCCCAGACCGAGTGGGCCGCCTGAGTTGGTGCTGCCGGCACCTGGCCGAGTTTCTAGTCATTTCGGAAAACGCGGCAGAAGATTGCATAAAGGAATTGATATCGTGGCCATGGTCGGAACGCCGATTGTAGCGTCTGCCGATGGTGAGGTTATTTTTTCAGGCCGCCAGCGAGGATATGGCTCCACAATAGTCATTGATCATGGTGACTACATGACGCTCTACGCGCATGCGAGCAAGCTGATTGCTCGCAACGGAGACAAAGTTCGTCGCGGAGATTTTATCGCGAAAGTCGGCAAAACTGGGAATGCGCGTGGCGCCCATCTTCATTTTGAATTGCGGGATCGCGAGAACAAACCGCTAGATCCCATGCAATTTTTTGACAGATCAAATATCGCCATGCCGCCCAGCTCCGAAAGATCAGTGGCCAGCGAGGTCGCCAAAGACGTCGACGCAAAATCGAAACGGAAAAACGGCAGATCGGCATCGAACGCTCGGCGCGCATCTCGCGGTAAAAAACGGCTTTTGTACGCTCGGGATTAAACAATATACAGCATAAAAAATAATAAACGTCTGAAATCATTAAAAAAAATCCTTTTGCTTGACATGCCTGCGTAGGTGCGATTTGTTCCGTCCTAAGCAAATTGTTCTAATGATTTTTTCTGGACGTATTGATGCAAACGGATCACTCCATTTCAAGCCGTATTCGCCACCTCCGAGCCATCAAGGGTTCTGTCGATGGCTCTACTACTACAACGCAAGCTCCAGCTGGCCAGATACTTGTGGTGGGCCTGGGTGATCGGATGGTTATTTCCGAGCAAGCTGAGATTTGGACTTTGCGCGGCGTTTTACATGACGGTCGTGTACTGGATGAGGCGGTTGGGGAAATGTCTTTTGTTATGATCCCTGGCCAGTATCAGCCGGCAACTGCCGTGGTTGGTTATATCGCTCCTCCGGCTCCACATGTGCTGGGAGTCGGTGAAGAGGTTTTGTGGCCGCAGTTACGAGCAATGATCTCGCAACTCGGATACGACTTGGACGGGTTTTATGTATCTATGTCCATTGACGGCAAAGCATTCAATCGCCGTGAGATGAGCGACAACTCCAAAGGTCGTAAGTAAACTTAAAATCCTACCAGCGTCAAATTCTTAGACTGTCCGGCCTCAAGAAAAATAGAGGAATTCTGGCACTAAAGTCGTTTCCGGACGGTGTCTGGAAATGATACCAGCCCCGCATATTGCCAGTGGCTGTTCGGAGTGGGCAGCCGCTGCTGTATTCAAAACTCTTACCGGGCTCAATCCAGGGTTGCTCTCCAACCACTCCTTCGCCCTCGACGGTTTCGATGTAACCCGATCCATCTGTTATGATCCACGTCCTAGATAGCAACTGGACCGGTACGTCTGAGAGGTTGTGAACGCTCACATGGTAGGCATACGAAAAAAACATCTGATCGGGGCTTGAACGCTCCGGCAAGTATTCAGGTACAACCGCGACCGTTACCCTGTTGGATGTAACCTGCCAGCCATAAAGACCATCGGGTCGGGGCTCACCTAGGGTGAGTCCAATATCTGACGTAGTCTGTCTATTAGTTCCCGGAACTGGCAAATCAACCTCCCGCTGGGGTCAGCGTACGAGCTATTAAACGCCCGCTCGCTCACATCTATCTTCTGCCAAAAATTAGTGCATTCTGTCGATAGCTAAGTGGTCGGAAGCCTTAGAAAAGTGATTTTTAAGTGAGGATGAATTCGGGCTCTGGCCTGACAGCTGGAGCATTTTGAGCAAATCTGGTCTTTTGGGCCTTGACCCCCAGAAAACAGAGGGATAAAAGCGCCTAATTGTTGGGCGCGGTCTGATCCAACGGAGGTCGTACATGAAATTCGGTTTCGTATTTTTGATCTTAATAAGTTTGAGCGAGTCCCTATTGGCAAGCACTCAAACTTACCTGCTCACGGATGCCGCGAAAACCATTGAGCAATGCCAACAGCTGCGTGCGAACCTTGTTGAGAGGTTTCCGATGGCCGCTCGTTCTAAAGTTCTCTCGTCATCGTGCGAAAAAAGTTTTTCCAACTCTTATAATATTCTGATTGAGTACGTTGGTATGGCGTCTAAGTTGCTTGTTAGTAACTATGACGAAGGAGCTGATGTTCACGGTCTTTATGCGACGCGTGAGGAGTGTGAGGTCGGTGTCGAGGCTGCAGCCTCAGAATTCCAGCAATTGACATCGATTGACCCATTTGTAGCTTATTGTTTTCGCGACTTGCGGCGAGAGGGTGTCGACAAATACTTCACGTTGAGAATCGATGGTTTCGGCAAGGCGACCCTTAAGCCTTATAGTTTTGCCCGCCACTTTTACGACGCCAGTCAATTAAATACAGATGTAGCCGCTCAAAATTTTAGCGCGGTCCTCACGGCATTCGGAGCGCAGGGAGTCGGTGTTAAATTTTACACGGACGCACAAAACACAAGTTTTATGGTGTCCTATTACGCCGCTCAAAAGCTTCCGATTTCAATTTATAGCGATGCGTTTTTACCCAGTGAAGTCGCGTGCGAAAGCTACAGCCAAGTTATGAATGATGTTTATAGTCGTGCCGGCGGTCGCCTTGCGACTTATTTTTGTGCGGGAAGTCGTGAAAGTCAGACGCGGCGGATTATCAGTGTGGGCTTAACCACTGAGCCATTAGAAAGTGAATTAGCGACTGTGAAATATGGGACATATCAAGATTGCGACAAAGGCAGAGCTGCGCTTGAGGAATCTTTTCAAAATTCTCTTGGGCTAAATGTCGTAGGATCAGTTTGCGGAGTTGAGTGGCTTTCATCGCCAACTGAATTTGTCACCAGGATCTTTTGGGTCAACTGATAATTGATGAAAATTTAAATGCTAAAAACGCGCTTTAGTCTCGTCTTTCGATCGGACCAAAGCGAGTTGGGGCTATTATCTACAAATTAGCTTTGTAGATGCGGGTTGCGATACTGGAACTCAGGCATCCGGAGCTTGCGGCCCCATTTGCTCTCAGTACAGTAGGCAAGAATCGCTTTACCATAAGCTTGCCAGTGAGGCGCTGGAATTCCTCCCAGCGACCTGAGGAAAGCTGTTGACTTGCGGTTGTCGAATATAACGTTGGTACCCGAGAGGTAATCGTTATATACGGCCGCGAGTTCGCACGTTCTCCAGAAATCTTCCGACATGATCCGGCGCAGCCATGTTCCCCTAAGGAGTTTGAAGATCCAAACTGGGATAAGAGGTCTGCGTTGAATGTTGGTTTGCTCGAATGCGTCGTTCAGTAGTTCATCGATGCGAACGCCTTTTTCGGCGCCGGCGGTAAGGTAAAATGTCTTACCGAGACTCTTGCGAGTCATCATGATTTTGTACATCGAGTTAGCGACGAAATCGACTGGTACGATGTCCAAACGAGCCTTGCGGCTGCAAGGTACGAAAGGAAGAATGTTTTTGGAAAGAAGCTGCAGAGGCCAATACAGCACTTTGAAGTGCGGTGTGAAGCCATTGCGGGAGTCACCTACCACGATGGATGGACGGTAAATCGTTGTTGGAAGCATGTCCTTGTAGTCTCGCACAAGGATCTCGGCCTCGAATTTGCTCTGTTCATAAGCATTGGCGAAGCTCTGAGAACGATCAAGATCGTCTTCAGTAACGACGCCGGACTTTGTGCCGGCTACGAATGCGGTTGAAACGTAGTCGAAACGCTCAAGTTTACCGCGTTTACGGCATGCAACTGCCAACTCCAGAAGCTGGCGAGTTCCTTCGACGTTGATGCGCCTAGATTCTTCTATAGGAGCGGCGAAGTCGGTACTCGCGCCGATGTGAAGAATGTGCGTACAAGAATGCTCGAGACGTTCACGGGTCGCGGAATCAAGACCCATATTATCCAGGGTCAAGTCTCCGGCTACGACTTCCATTTTAGACAGTGCGAACTCTCGGTCATTTGGCGCAAAAACCTTCTCTACGAGGCTGTTTAAGCGCTCTGAAGCTGGCTGTCGCGGTGAGTCGCGAAGTAGTAGTTGAATTTTTTTAACTTTGTTGTCGCGGACGAGACTAGGTAGCATTGCTGCCCCCAGGAATCCACTTCCACCTGTTACTAGAATTTCCATTTTTGCCTCCCGTTTTGCCCCATAAATACGATGCAGTTAACAGCACAACAAAACTTTAAAACCGTCTTCTTAACTATTCCATTTCCACGATCATGCAGGAGTATTCACCCCATGGCGATGAGCGCAGAACCAATGCCTTGCGCTTGCCGGCATTAAACTCTCCGCCGTTTTTAACTTTCGCAGAGCTTGGAACCGTATTTTTTGTGTAGCAGCTGGATAGGAATGCTATTTCAGCCAGTCCACCTGCTTCAACTAGGTTACCCCAGCGAGCCGAGGTCGAAGCCATGGCTGGTTTTTCCGCGCCGCTCCAAATGGTGTCGATCGCGATCTGTTCAGCAGTATCGACAGCAGCAAGGCCACTGTTAGTAGTCATAATAATGCCGATGTCGTTCGCCTGAACTTTCGCGTTTTGTAGAGTTTGCTTCACGAGGTCCGTTAGAACAGGACTTTGTGAATTCGCCTTATAGGGACCCATGGCATCAGTTGCTGCTGCGCATGCGACGATTTTACAAACCGGCTTAGCGCCGCGTTTACTCGCATTCGCGCGCGTTTCAAGGGTGGCAAATGCCGCGCCCTCGGCAATCGGAGTGCCGTTATAGAGCCCGCGCTGTTTCATTGAGGCTATAAATTCCTTGCTAAAGTGGCCGGTATACCCACCAACGACAGCGCAATCCAGGCGGCCTAATTTCAGAGCACGTGTTGCGCCCATGATGGCCATGTGCGAGCTTGTTTCCATTGTCGTATAGTTCGAGTTTGGACCGCGTGCATCTAAGGTTTTTGAACCATAGCAGAGCACGTTGTTCGGCAGACTGGTCAAAAGAGTTGTGGGGCTTGCTGAGCGGAAGTTCTCACCAAACGCTTTTTCATTCAAGACTCCATAAGAGTCAACTGAAGCCATTACGGCGTCGCTATAGTTGTGTAAATCAGAACATGAAGATGCGGGTGCGCCAACATATAATCCAGTTCTATCTGGGTTAATCGTTTGGGCATTGATTCCAGATTGCTTCAAGCAATCTTCCATCGCCACGAGACCCAAAACGTCCCGATGTGAAACCGCTTTCACCACTTTTTTGTCAGTCAGATGTGGTGCCGGATTGAAACCGACAACTTTATAGTCTTCAGCTGTTTTTTTGGATGTTTCCTGGTCAAAGGCCTGGATGTTTGATTCCACGCCTAAACCAGTTGCAGTCAGCATTCCGAGGCCGGTCACAACAATGTCTTCTGATTTTTGGTTCATAGTTGTTGTACTCATGACTTAAACCCTCCGCGCAACAAGTGAGGTATTGGATCCACCGAAACCAACTGAGTTTGACAGAGCATAAGAGCTTGTCATCGTGGTCGGTGTCGAAGGCGTAAGGACAACGTCACAGCCTGGATCCTGTTCTTTAAGGTTCGTGGACGGTGGATAAACTTGATGTTTAAGAGCCAGCATCGCCACTGCGAATTCGATGGCTCCAGCCGCAGAAATCAAGTGACCCGTCGTGCTTTTCGTGCTTGATACCTTGGTTGGGCACGCCGTTTTGTCGAAAACTTTGCTGATAGCAAGTGATTCGACTTTGTCGTTTAGTGCCGTAGAAGTACCGTGAGCGTTGATGTAACCCACTTCGTGGGCCTTGATTCCAGCATCGTCTAGGGCCATCTGCATGGATTCAATGACGCCTCGACCTTCTGGGTGAAGGTCCGTAATACGGTACGCTGATTCGGTTACACCGTAACCGCAAATCTCACCAAGAATAGTCGCTCCGCGGGCTTTGGCATGCTCATACTCTTCAAATACGAGCATACAAGCACCTTCCCCAAGTACGAAACCATCACGGCCCAGGTCAAACGGACGTGATGCCTGAGATGGGTCACTCACTCGTGACGAAAGAGCTCCTAGCAAACAAAATCCTGCCATTTGGAAAGGATTGATCATGGAGTCAGCGCCACCGGTCATGACTACGTCATACTCGCCAGTAGCAATCATTTCGTAGGCCTCACCAAGAGCTTGTCCTGACGATGCACAGGCTGTGTGAATGGTTGACGCGGCGCCCTTTGCTCCCAAAAGATTAGCGACCAAAGTCGTAAGCGTATTTGGGAAGTTTTGACGGTGATTCAGCGTGAAATCATCACCTTCGAGCTTGTCAGAAAGATAAACCTTCTGCTGCCAGTCTAGATTCGTACATCCTACGCCAACCCCTAAACAAAGGGCTGTTCGCATCGGGTTGATTTGATTATTTTCAAGGATATTGGCTTGTTTTGCCGCTTCGATCGCGGCGTTCCAGCCAAATTCACCAGCACGGTTTAAGAGTTTAGCGTTCTGGGTTCCCTCGAGACCTTTGGTGTTCAATTTAAAATCTTTCACCTGATACGCAAAATTAGTCGGAAATTTTTCAGCATCGAAGATTTCGACGCGTCCGACGTTCTTTTTGCCTTCAACGATCCCATTCCAAGTGTCATTCATAGTGTTTCCGGCAGGGGTTACAGCTCCCATCCCGGTGATCACTACTCTTTTTTTGTTTGTTTTCATTGTTTTGCCCCTTTTTTTTTATCGCTACCTTCTGGATCCATTTTTCACTGGATCTGTCGGTATCGGTAACGTCCTCTTAAAATCCTTTTCTCATTGACCAAGATTTCTGAAACCGTTTCAAATTCGTTACCATTAGATTCGGTCACTTTGCTTTGGATGATGGCCGTATCACCTGGTCGAATGAAGGATTTTATTTTAAGGTCTTGAACGGCAATTGGGTGAATGACGGCTGGTTTTGCGGAGTCTTTTGTCATCATGCATCGGGTTGCCTCAGCGATCATTTCGTTAATCACAACAATTGGTGTCACTGGGAACCGGGGGAAGTGATCAGCGTAAAAAGGCTCAGTTGTTTTCATAACTTTAGCCGTTTTGATCGACTTTCCTGGATCAATTTCGATGACCTGGTCAACGAGCCCAGCGAAGTTGAAAGCTTCTCCCGCTGGATTCGCCGGTAAGCCGCCGGCACTCAGCGTCTCAAAACGCTTACTGGTGACGGCTGGATCTTCAAGTTCAGCAAGCGGCATAAAATAACCGCCGCATTCTTTGATTTCAACAACGGTCTTGCCGTCAACTTTAGCTGTGCCAGAGAATATGAAGGAGTCTTCGCTGCGGTTGGAGATCCAAGCTTCCAGATCCACAGTGCCTGGAGCGGGAATTGTACCGCTCAGGTCAATTTGGGTCGCAAACAAAAAGACAGGACGGCCTGTGAACTTGTTGTCACGCAAAGCCATCCATGAAACGAGCTGTCCGACTGCTTCGGAAACAACACTCGTGCTAATTTCAGTTTTATTTTCAGAGGTAGTACGACGCCAAGGCTCACCGGCGGAGAAGTCCACCTGGCCTTTGATTTTTTCTCCAGTGATGTCCTGGATTCGACTTACAAATAAGAATCTCATAACCTTATTCCTTTGCCACAACCGCCAACAAGTACCAACTGCTTCAGTAAGGGGGCGGGCTAGGCCCTAAGGCCTAGCTCGCCGGAGAGGATAGGGCTGATTAAACCGTCACGGTGGCAGCTTTCGCTTCGCCAGCGTTGGTTGTGCTCGTCGGAGTTTCTCCGAGTTGCTCAAGAACCATTCGCTCGAAGGTCGCTACCGAGAACAAGGTAGGGATATCCTTAACACGGAGACCCGACTTGATCTTTTCCGGAGAAACTTCCGGCATGATCGTACGAAGACGTGCAAGACCTTTTTCTTGCAGGACGCCTTGTACTTCGAATTCACCATCACCGAGTTCGCCACGAGCGCGTTGCTCGACTTCACCTTTAGGAAGTTTAATTCCGAAGGTTTTTTCGAGGCGGAAAACGATATCGAGGAAGTCGATACTCTCCGCACCGAGGTCGGCCATCAGGTTGGCGTCACGAGTGACTTGCTCTTTCTCGCAGTAAAGAGCCTCAACGATGATGTCCTGGATTTTTTCGAATGTTGATTGCATGTGTACATCCTTTCTTGCCTTAAGAACTACAGAAACGTAATTGAACCCTTGCCCCTATCGTTTCAACCGCGAGCATCCCCGCCAGTTGTAACTTACAATTTAATACCACCGTCGATATGTATGACCTCACCCGTGATATAAGAGGTGAGATCCGACGCGAGAAAAACCGCCATGTTAGCGATGTCTTCAGGCTTACCAAAACGCTTGACGAGAATGCTCTCAAGAATTTTGTCACCTGCCGCATCGCGCACGTCTTGGCTCATTTCTGTTTCAATGACGCCAGGAGCGATACAGTTCACGCGTATGTTTCTAGGCGCCAACTCTACGGCTAACGCTTTCGTCATCGTTTCAATACCGCCTTTGGAGGCCGCGTAGTTGACTTGGCCTCGTCCAGGACGGGACGCAGCAACCGACGAAACATTGATGATGTTTCCGGATCGTTTCCGCATCATCTGGCGGCTGACTGCCCGAGTGACATAGAATGCGCCACCAAGATTGGTGTTGATCACGTCCTGCCAGCCAGCGTCTTCCATTGCCATCATGAGATCGTCTTTTACGATCCCAGCATTGTTAATTAGAACGTCAATAGGACCATACTCAGCCTCGATGGCGGCTACGCCATCGTCGACTTCTTTTGAGCTGCGCACGTCCATTTTGCAGGCGTGAGCTTTAAGCCCTTGACCCTTCAAGCCTCCGACGAAGTCGTCAGCGACTGATTTATTACTCACGTAGGTGGCGATTACCTGAGCCCCAGCCTTAGCTAGAGCCTCGGTCATGGCGCGACCAATGCCTCGTACTCCGCCTGTAATCAGGACGTTTTTTCCTTGTAGAGATACTTGCATCGAATCGCCTCCTATAACCAGATCTTATAAAAACCGCCAACTTCAGCTTTTTAACTCGATGTGGGGGATTTGTTCCCCGATGTTTGACTGTTTACGGGATATGCAGATCGGTTGCAAGCATAAAATTATTTTAGGAATGATTTTCGATCATTAGATTTTATTAGAATAAGATGAGAGATTCTAAAAATGAGAATTTGATGAGAGATATTCTGGTAACAAAAGTATACCAAGCTTTTGAAATCCCAGGGAGTTAGTCTTATTTCCGGGTTCTTTTTATATCTATTTTTTAATAAAATCAGCCTCTTAGATCGGAAAACATTGGATTTTTTTAATTATCCCAAATGGCTTATGGCCGAGGAATCATTGGGGAATCTTATTGATTTTATAAATTAATAAAATAAAAGAGGCGATCCATGGTTGGAAACGCCTCTTAATTTATAAAAATTTGCCCCTCCTTAAAGGGGGCTTGGCTTCGGGTTAACTTTTAGGCAAAACCGCGCGCCCAGGACTGCCCATTACATGATAGCCACAATCCACGTGCAGCGTCTCTCCTGTGGTGGCAGACGCCAAGTCACTCAGTAGAAATCCCGTTGACCGCCCAACTTCCTCAGCGGTGATATTTCGGGCCATTGGTGCAATGGATTCATACATGGTCAGCATGTCTGAAGCTCCAACCGCAGACGAGGCCAATGTCTTGACCGGGCCAGCGCTGACAGCATTTACGCGAATTCCCTTAGGACCGAGATCCCAGGCTAGATATTTTGTCGCCGACTCTAATGCCGCTTTACAAAGTCCCATCAGATTGTAGCCACCGACAACCCGTTCGCCACCATAGTAAGTCATGGTAGCCATCGCTCCGCCACGCTCCATGAGTGGGGCTGCGGCCCGCGCACATGCGATGAAGCTGTAGCAACTAATATCCATGGCGTTCAGAAAGCCGGCGCGACTGGCATCAATGGTCGCACACTTGATGTCATCCATAGGTGCGTATGCAATTGAGTGCACCAGAAAGTCGATGACGCCGAAGTGCTCCCGAACATCATTGAAAAAGCGCAGAATGTCGCTGTCATTACTGACATCACAGGGGCGAACAAATGAAATCCCAAGGGGCTCCGCAACCCGCATAACCCTGCGAAGCATTTTGGGTGGACCGTCAGACTTATCAGGCAAGTGGCTGAGGCCAATTTCCGCCCCTTCTTTTTTAAGAAACTCCGCTACACCTGCTGCGAGGGAATGCTCGTTAGCAACTCCCATGATAATTCCTTTTTTTCCCGAAAACAGTCCCATACTCTGAGCTCTCCAATCGAAAACGTTCTGCCGTCAAGGCTTGCTTAACTGTAGGCTATGGCATAAATAAAAACGGACTTTCAACGGTAGCGGATGAATGCACCGTAGACAACATTAAATAAATTATCCTGGCGTTAAAAGCCTGAATATCAATCAGAACAAGGCATCAAAGCCAAAGGTCCAGTATGCCTGCCAAGGGCGGCCCAAAACTTGGCCAGCACCACCGCCAAGATTGAAATTAACGCCTTTGTTGTCCATGAAAAGATCGAGGCTGTAGCCTTGTGCTGCGAGAAAGCTTTCGCTTTTGGGGAGTTCTCGCCCGCGCCACGCCGTTCCATAGTTGAAAAATCCGCTGCCAACCAACCGATCAAGGTAGACCAATCCACCCAAAAATTTATCGAAGTTCTCGATCACAGGATGCGTAACGAGAAGTCTGGCGCGTGCCTGATTTTCGCCAAAAACTGGACTGAAAAGACCTTGGTCTTCGGTTAAGGCAAAACTATTTTGATTCAAGCCGGCGCCCGTGCCAGGAATTAAAGTTTTAAGCGGCTGATAGATTTCTTGCAGGTCTCGTCGCCTTGGACCTCTGGTTCTGCTGGCATCTAAGCCGGTCTCTAGTTTTCCGTTACCAAGCTTCAAGCCCGTTGTGAGCGAACTACTGACGACATCGTATTGGTAAACTTTGTTGATTGCTGAGGGCGCTCCTCGCGCGCGCAAGGATAGGGAGGAATAGACGCGAGAACCTCCTATATAGGAGGCCACAATCCCAGCATAAGGCTCATTCAAGTGCCCCTGGCGACGCGTTGGGCCGATGTAGGGTTTAAGGTTAGAGCCTTTAAGTCCCCACTCGTAGCTAAGACTAAAGTTCTTCCACCGCTGGTAATAGTTTGCGTCGATCCTGGCGCCACTTTCTTCAAGAAATCCCGATAAAATGTCGCCCGTTGCTTTATCCCGATAGCGTCCATTATAAGTTTGGGAGCGGAAGCCAGAGACCGACCAAGTCGGTTTAAATCGGTTGGTTATCAGCGTGAAGTCCTGATAGGGAAAGCGACTTGCTAAACCAAAGAGGACGGTTGCCCGCAGTGTTTCGTTTTGCATGTGGTCCATTAATGGGACCGAAATAATCCCAAGTTGCGCGCCAAGTGGATCGTCAGCTCCGAGCCAGGGAAACGCAAGAACGGGCCTGCCACGCCAGGCAGCGGGGTTAGCGGGCGGAGTCGACCTGGAAGATTCCAATTCATGTTGGAGATCTTGTCCCGTTTTTTGCTTGGTTGAGTCGAGTCGCGCGGTACTTGTATTCGCGGGCGTTGCCGAGTCTTGTGTCTCGGACCAAATACTTGCGCGTTGGACGGCCTCGGAGAGCGATAGGGGATTTGTTGATCGCATTGCGCTTAAAAGAGGTGACGTCCGTGGTGAAAAAATCCTGCAGGCGGCAACCGGGAATTTTTCAGTTTCAGGTGCAACTGCTGCGTAGCCTTTAGCTGAAAATAAGACAACGTGCGGCAGGGCTGTTTTCGAGTCGATAATTCTTACTGGGAAGTCGGAAAGTTCAACTACGCCGGAACAGTTAAAGGTCGCATCAAGTTTCACAAGATGGCGCCACGAGCGATCTGCTGTTAGCATCCATAAAGTATCACCGGCGCTCGCGATACTGAGGGGGCGCCCTTTAACAGGTGATTCAAAAGTTTTGATTTTTTCACTTTCCAAATCGATCGCGAGAATCTCGTGGGATTCACCGCTCAACAGTTCATGATCTCGCGCAATCCAAAGAGTTTTGGTTAGCTGATTACCCATTGTTTGGCTGCCAAGAACGCGGACGCGTTTTGGTAGATTTACGGTCATGAGGCAGGAAACGTTTTTTTGATCAAAATTGTTGAGCTGTACCTGGCAGAGGCGGCTTTTCTCAACTGACGTTTCAATCCACCACAGGCGACTTTGGCTCATCCATGGTCCGTCAATCCATGTGCTGTCCGTATCTATGAGACGCCGATTTTTTGCATCGGGTTGGTAGACAAGCCTTATTCTTGGTTGGTTGGCTTGCGCGTAGTAGCTAGAAACCCATGCGCGCGCCCTGCCAGATTCCGCAACTTGATAGCTAGCGGCTTCCGCCGGAAGTTTAGTTTTCGCGACTTTGGTGCCATCAAACCGCCACGCCCATGGACTTGAAGCAGTTTCGCTTGTTTTTTGGTCCGACAATAGGACTGGGGATTTTATAGCCTTTTTCCAGTGGGAGGCAGCTTCCAGTTGATACTGCTGGTAAAGCTCTCGACCAGATTTACCGGTCATGGAGCGCAAGGCTTCGTCCATGGGGAGAAAGCTATTCATGGGGGTTAGTGCCCAGGGCCAATACCAGGGCATGGATTTGGCGCGAAATGTGCGCAGAAGTTCCGACAGCTTGTCAGCGCCATAAGTTCTTAAAATCCATGCGACGAACGCGCCGCTCGTGGCATAACCTCTAAAATTGAAGGGTCCCGACGTATATAAGCTGTGGATGCGGTCCCAGGATGGCCATTGCCCGGTTAGGGCATGGTAGCGCTCAACTCCGGCCTGTTCGTCAGAGCCAATACCAACACTTAATGCTTCAGCCAGACCTTCCAAAAACCATGCTTCCATCCATGGTAGGTGCAAAATGGCGCCCGCTGGTCCAAATATATTGTCCAAGTGTCGGTACATTGTTGAATGGATATACTCGTGCCAAGCTAGATCTCTGCCGCCTTGCCCCATGGTTTGGAGCTCAATCGAGTCAGTCACAAAATTTGCAAAGGAAGCGTTATCGCTAGCCGCTGACATGTTTACGATCAGTGGTGAAGTCCGCTGAACGCCAAACCATCTCTCGACCGAGGGGCGTGCAGCCTCGAGCGCTCTAATCGCGATTTTCGCGTCCTCAGGTGCTCGTTTATCAAAATAAACAATAAAGTTTTGCGAGCGCATCTCCTGAAACTCGAGATCACCCTGATTATAACCAAAACCGATGGGAAGGGCTGATGCTAGAGATGCGCAGCAGGTTACACCGACAGTAATAAATGTGATTCTATGCAAGATCTGGGATATAAAAAAATTCACGATAAGACCTGACGCTCCTAATGAAGTAAGGCTCAGAGGTTAAAGAGGAAATATCCCTGAAGTCTATCAGTTAATGCGAGTCAGAGCGACGGCCAATCTTCGGCAAATCGGTGTCTGTGCGCAAAAGGCAGTGGATTTCGTGGTGGGTTTTAGGGCAAAGAAGCTGTGGCGACCTTGAGATTTATTGCTTTAGTAAGGATAAAGCGTGCAAAATTTGGGCATAGCATTTCCCTTTATGATTGCCCCGATGGTTGGCATCAGTCATGTGGCTTTTCGTGAGTTGGTCCGTGCGTACACGCCGCCTGCTAT
>JBIJBX010000314.1:0-2500 GCA_044344995.1 Oligoflexales bacterium
GTACAAGCCCCGTGACAGATCAGAACCAAGCATGCATGGACGCGGCTCATACGCCGCGATTAAACGACAGCGACTCGCAAGCGCTTTGGCGTCCATATCTGTCCAGTCTTGATCAAATCGAGGGGTCGAGTAGGATGGCGTTTGATTTTTTGCGGCAAGTTCATCAACTGAGTGCGGCCGAAGTTGATGAACTACTCGCCGAGGATTTGAATTCAATGGATTTAAAAAATCCTTTTACGGCGCAAACCTTCGGGGTACAACTACACCGAATTTTCCCTTGGCAGCCACGGCTTTGATGTAGGCATAATCCATACGGTAGTAACCATCACTTGAAGAACGAACGTCATCGCCATTCTCAGTTGTAGATGAGTGAGCGCCCCAGCTGTTTTTTAGTTTTAGATAGGCAAGGTCCTCGGCAGGTTTCGCAACTTCCCTTTGTAGTTCGTCCTGAGGTAATGCGCCCTCTCGTCCGTCTTTGTTGACGAAGTCAGTCGCCACAACAGCATGGCCGCCATTCAGCGATATAATTTCGGAAAGTAGCTCAGGATTGGTATCAAGCACTTTGATCTCAAAGTCTTTGGCGCTAAAAAATCCGGACTTTAAGTTTGCCATGGAGACGCCAAAGCTAACGGGGATGCTAAAACCAGCTGCCATAGCCTTTTTGGTGGCGGTAATTAGCGTGCGACTGTCGGCCGCGGTTTTAGCCAAAAGGAGTACATAATCCTTACTGCGGAATTTAAGATATTCGCGAGCAAAGGATTGGGGCGTGTATTTTTTTCCGTTAAACATGAACGACTGCGGTAGTGTCGCGTGAAAAGCTCCGTCAGCAGTCATAACGGCATCGAGATTTGCATCAGAGATGGGCGCAGAACTAACAATAAAATCTTTAAAGGCGTCTGAAATGGCGCGTTTCAGGACCAAGATTTCATCTCTAGTGTGCAACTTAGTGGCCCAGGCTTGTTCCGGCACCAGACCGTAGGCGTCAATCAACTCCATGGCGTCTTGGGTCGGAGAGGAGTCAGGACTGCGAACAAACCAGCCTTCAAGACTCTTGCCGTCAAGCCATTTGCTAATTTCGTCCATTGGCATGGCGCCAGCGCGATATTTGCGAGCTACATCAGAAAGTTCAAGGCGCATACGAACATAACCCAAAGCCTCTTCACTGAGGTCTATCTCTGAGCCTGTTCTAACTTTGTGGTTAGATTCAATGAGTGCGATCGTCGCGTAGGACCAACAAAAACCAATGGCAAACTGGTTTTTAATCGGAGTTTGGGCAATATCTACCGAATCGGTCTTTGAAAAAGCTGGTTGATGTTTTTTCAAACATGCGAACAATAACAACACTGCCAGGGCAGCGGTTAAAGGAAGAATAATTTTTTGTGCCCTTTGGGTGAAAGGATACGGGTTCATAGAGAGTCCCTCCTGCAGCAGCAACAGTTTTGAGCAACAACGTTCATGGGATCAAACAAATGCCACTTTTACAAAGTGGAACGATCCCTAGGTCTGGACTAAAGTCTCTTTATTTCTGACTTTATGAACTAATTTAGGTTTCTTTTAAGGTTCCTTTCTAAGGGTTTTAATCCCCTTTATAAACAATAATAAATGATTGAATTACTAAATCAATTCTAAAATTATAAGCCTATGTATTAAAAAGAAATTTGGCTCTTTGGCCAAATTGTTGCAAATAGCCTGCTTCATTGGATTTTGTCGCAAAAGGCGATTCTGGTGTGGTAAACCCAATGCCACTCGAAACCCTCTGGAAGTCGTTTTCCTTTACAGTACTGGGATAGGGAGCTTTGCGCTAAATATGAGCTACAACTGGTCAGAAGAGGATATCCGCGATCTGGAGATTCGCCCTATTGAAGAGGCGGAGACGATTCCAGCGCGCTGGTTCACATCCCCAGGTATGCATGAGGTTGATCGGGAAGATCTCTTAGCAACGTCCTGGCTTTACATTGGACATGAGAGTCAGCTCCAAAAACGCGGTGACTACTTTGTTGATTCGATTTTGGGTCGGCCCATTCTTGTGGTCAAAAATCTCAACGACGAGATCATTTGTTTTTCAAATGTTTGTAGACATCGTGGTGGGCCACTGGCGACGGCATCAGGTTCTTCCAGAGTTCTTCGCTGCGCGTATCACGCATGGAGCTACAATCTTGAGGGGCAGCTTATCGGCGCTCCAAAGTTCGACGGCGTAAAAAATTTTGAGCAGCACCAGTGTCGCTTACCTCGTTACAGAATGGAAAATAGTGACGGTTTTCTATTTGTAAACTTCTCGGGTGATGCCGTCCCGCTTAAAGAGCACCTCGGTGGAATATCCGAAACTATTCATCCCATCGATTTGCGTGCCATGCGTTTTCAAAAAAGAGTTGTGTATGAGGTCAAGTCCAACTGGAAAGTTTACATTGATAACTACATGGAAGGTTATCATATTCAAAGCGTTCACCCGAAACTCGCCAAGATTCTCGATGTTTCAGGCTATAAGACCGTTATCGAAGAA
>JBIJBX010000086.1:0-9156 GCA_044344995.1 Oligoflexales bacterium
GGCGACCACTCGGTTCACACCAGTTCATCCGAAAAATGGAGATGGAGAATGGCTTGATATTGGAAGAAAATCCAACAACGAGTTCGCACTCTAAACTGTGACTATTCAATACTCAATCAGTCGGGTGTCCCCCAAATTAATAAAAAAAAGGCCAGGGCAAAACCCCGGCCTTTTTAAATCTCTCTTCAAAACCAACTAGCGAAACGCAAAATTAATTAAGGTCAAGCAATTGGTTGATGGCGTTACCGTCCAAAACACGAACGTGCATCAGATACTCACCAGCGCTCAAGTCACCGACAAATTTAGTCCGATATTCAAAGCGATTATTGACTGCACCTTTGCACTCATCGCCATACACGATTGTGGTGATCGGCTGAACAACGATTGTTTTGTCTTCGCCAACGCGAGTTTTAACGTCTTCAATTTTCACACAACCATCAAGAAGATATGGATGCTGACCTTTGAGCACCAGTTCACGAGCACCATCAACGGTCGTCTCAACGCCCGCGTTATTGACACCAGCGTAGAGATAATCATCCGCATCAGGACGCAAAGCTTTCGCAACCTTTAGACTCGGCGCGACCACTTCTGGACGGTCGGCGACTGTAATTTTGTAAGTACCAGAACTTAAGTGACGATCCAGCTCAACGCTCTTAATGAACGGTGTAATCATTTGAATACAAGCCGTGCCCGCGTAGTAAAATGCTTGAGCACTAACCGTGACCTTTTTTGTCTGCTCGTCAACAGTCGCACTGACCGGACCCATCTTGTAGCAGCTGCTATTGAAGTGACCATGGACAATGACCTCAACCTTATCGTTGTCGTCAAAACCCGTAGGTACAAAAACCTTCTCAACGGGTGCAGTCACCAAAATAGGATTGTTGGCATCGGCCAAAACTTGACCAGAGAACCCAAGAACCGCGGCAAGCGTTAACAAAACTTTCATCTTTATCGCCCTCCAAAAAAAGGTTTTAAACCCATGCGCTCAGTATCACTCCAAGACGCCCAACTCGCAATCATTATTTTGTTATAATTTAGCGAAATTATTGACTATTTCTGTCAGGTTTAATCGTCCAAAACTGAGTGAACTTGTCAGCATTCGCTGCCTGTCAAAGACCGCAGCAACTTCATGGGCTTCCACTATCACAACAGGGATATGTGAGCAAAACATATCCAGAAAAGTCCCTAAATTTGAGTAGTTCTATCGGCGGAAGCATGGCTCAACGCTGATTGAATTGAAGTAATCGTTGAAATGGATTGCGGGAGTAAATTTGGTGGACGCTAGGAGAGTCGAACTCCTGACCCCCAGAATGCAAATCTGGTGCTCTACCAACTGAGCTAAGCGCCCCCATTCGGAAGGGTGGTACATTGCCTAAAAGCCAGTTTCTTTGCAAGCAGAAATTGGCTGCTCCAAAATTGTTCGCCCTTTCCCCCTCGTCCAAAGTATTTCATCAATAGTTTCGTTAGATTTTGGCACTGCGGCCGAGTAGACTTCTCCCTCGTTGTTTTAGGTTTTTTGGGGAGTTAGCTCGATGGATGGTTTTATCCCAAACAGTCGCGGAAGCCTCATGCTGGATTTGGTGGCTGTGGCCATGCTGGCAGTCCTACCGGTATTGGCATTTGCAGTCGCCTCAGCCAAATGGCGCAAAGACTACTCTGGGCACAAAAAACTCATGCTTGGCCTCAGCAGTATTCTGCTCGTGGCCGTCATTTTATTTGAATTGGAGATGAGGCTCATCGGTTGGAAACACCTGGCAGAACCCAGTCCATACTATCTGTCGGTGGTACCACTGGCTCTGGTGATTCACCTCATTTTTTCGGTTTCAACCGTGCTTTTCCTTGCAGTCACGGTAACACTCGCGCTGAAGCGATTCGCGAAACCTCCGCGACCTGGTAATCACTCGCCTTTGCACAAAATACTGGGGAAAGTCACGGCCGTTGGACTTTTCATGACGTCGGTCACCGGATGGATTTTTTACTACCTGGCCTTCATCGCCAGCTGAGGCTGAATTTTCAGGGTATCACTAGGGTAAACTTCAGCTCCGTCCAACCCTCTTCAGAAACGCCCAACTTATTTTTTCTTGGAATAAATTTTGCGGCCCGCACAGCGGTTAGCACCCGATCATCCATGCCGTACCCAATTTTTTTTCTAAGCTCCGCGTCCCGCACAGAACCGTCGAGATTCACAAAAACATCGACGATAAATGATCCTTCTAGCACGACATCCAAAGCCTCGTTAGTATAGGGTGGAGCTGCTAGGCTCTGTGCAATCAGCCGTGCCGGTGCTGACATATCACCCCGCAAGGCCTCCACTTGCTCAAGACGTTTTCCTTCATCTTCTTTCATAAGCGTGTTACCAACGGGGGCTGCCATGGTCCCCTGGTCTGATAAGGAATCCTTCGTGAGCCCTTGAACCGGCGTATCCGTTTGCGGAGTGTCGGGCGTAACTTGGGCATTGGGGGCTAAGTTTTGAGGTTTAGGTTTTTCCTTCTGCTTGGGCTTAGGCGGCGGGACCCGCGCAGGCGTGGGCTCACTCACCGTGACCTTTATTTTTACAGGTTGTATGGAGTGAGAAATGGGCCTGCCAGCCAAGCTGAAAAGCCACCCAGCGGAAATTATGTGCACAACAAGAGAAGTAGCCATCGCAGTGAACCAAATATTCGCGGATGTTGTTCTCTGGCCTGAAGTGATTACAGCTTGCATAAAACTTGATCATCATCCTTGGTAAAGGAGTTGGCAAAAATTTCCAGTAAGTTATCGGAAATTGTTGCTGCGAACGTTAAAGAGGCTGTGCTATCTTCCCGAGACACCGCCCCAACTGGAGGATATGGCTTATGTTTTTAAGACTTCTTTCCATCTCGTCAATTTTGATTACAGGCCTTTGTACAACTTCATTGACCGCGCAAACCATCAAGATCGGCGAAGTTGGTTCGATGACTGGTTCTGAGGCTACTTTTGGCATCTCCACCCACCAAGGTATTGAGTTGGCCATCAAAGAACAAAATGCAAAAGGCGGAGTCAAAGGCAAAAAACTTGAGCTCGTTACAATTGACAACCAAGGCAAGCCAGAAGAAGCAGCCATTGGAACAACGAAGCTGATCACGCAAGACAAAGTAATTGCTGTACTGGGCGAAGTGGCATCGTCACGGTCCCTTGCGATGGCTCCAATTGCTCAGAAAAATAAAGTACCGATGATTTCTCCGTCGTCCACAAACCCAAAAGTGACGACCATCGGTGACTACATTTTTCGAGTCTGTTTCATCGACCCGTTCCAGGGCGAAGTCATGGCGAAATTCGCGTCGGAAAATCTGAAAGTTAAACGCGTTGCCATATTGAGGGACGTTAAAAGTGACTACTCCCTCGGTCTTTCTGACTATTTTAAGGCGGCTTTCACAAAAGCTGGCGGTGAGATCCTTGTTGATCAGACCTACAGCTCAGGTGACGTTGACTTCAATAGCCAACTAACCTCCATTCGCGCCAAAAAGCCTGAAGCCATCTTTGTCCCGGGCTACTACACAGAAGTAGGTCTTATTGCCAAGCAGGCTCGCAAACTGGGCGTTAAGGTGCCAATTCTTGGCGGCGACGGATGGGACTCAACGAAACTTTATGAAATTGGTGGCAAATCGCTTAACAACGCTTATTTCTCAAACCACTACAGCAAAGATGATCAATCTCCCGCGGTCCAAACATTTGTGAAGAATTACGAAGCCGCATACAAGCAAACTCCAGATGGTCTTGCTGCCATGGGCTATGACGCCGCGAAAGTTTTGATTGCCGCGATGGAATCAACCAAAAGCGTCTCAGCCAAGGAGATCCGCGATGCCATAGCTAGCACGCGCGACTTCCAAGCTGTTACCGGCAAAATTTCTATTGATGCCAAAAGAAATGCCAGTAAACCAGCCGTTGTCCTCGAGATAAAAGACGGGAAGTTTCTCTACAAGTCTACCGTGAGCCCTTAACGGTTTTTTCCAGAACCTTGACGCGAAGCCTCATGGGCAAAGCTTTTCGTGAGACGCAAAATAAATGGCAGAATTTATCCAGTACATCATCAATGGGCTATCACAGGGTGGAACATACGCCCTCATAGCCCTGGGCTACACCATGGTGTTTGGTATTTTGCAGCTCATCAATTTTGCCCATGGCGAAGTTTATATGTTGGGGGCGTTTGCAGGTTACTACACATCAAAATTTATCCTGGCGAATCAACTGAACGAAAAAATCAATTTGGCCTTCAATGGCGCCGCTGATCAAGCCTCGACGTCTAGCGCCATCTTCACTGCTATTTGTGTCATTGTGATCGCCATGGTTATTTGTGCACTGATTGGCCTCATGGTGGAACGCCTCGCCTATAGACCATTGCGCGGATCTCCCCGAATCAACCTGCTGATCACAGCGGTGGGCGTGTCTCTTTTCTTCCAATATACCGGTCAATTAGTGTTTGGCTCTGATCCTAAACCATTTCCAGACCTCTTTGAAAACTTGGAACCTTGGACTTTTGGTCCAGAAGACAATTTGCTTTATATCGAACCCCTTAAGGTTTTTGTGTTTGCTACGGCCATTATTTTGATGTTGGTCTTACGCTATGTGATTTTTCAAACGCGCCTTGGTCGCGGCATGAGGGCTGTGAGTTTCAACCATGACTTGGCAAGCCTCATGGGGATTCCCACCGACAGGATTATCTCAGCTACTTTTATGATGGGTTCCGCGTTAGCAGGTGCCGCTGGAGTGATGGTGGCTATGACCTACCCCAAAGTAGAGCCACTTATGGGATCCATGCCTGGTCTTAAGGCTTTTTGCGCGGCCGTATTGGGTGGCATCGGAAACGTCACGGGCGCTGTGCTTGGTTCTTTCATCTTGGGCCTAGCAGAAGCTTTGCTCTCTGGATACGGCACACCAACCTACAAAGATGCCCTCGCCTTTGCCATCTTGATCCTTATTCTTCTGTTTAAGCCTTCTGGTATTCTGGGCGTTCATCGCACGGAAAAAGTTTAATTTGGTTAGGAAGTTTTGATGAACGCCACATACCATACCGAGGAACGTCAACCCAAAGCTGGACTAGCAAGTCTCCGGTGGTGGCTGCTAGCCATTGCAGTTGCTTGGGTACTTAATACATGGCTCCCCGGCGTTATGAGTAACTACTACTTTGACATCCTCATGCTTGCGGGAATCAATATTATTTTGGCCGTTAGCTTAAACCTAGTAAACGGATTTACCGGTCAGTTTTCCATGGGACACGCGGGGTTTATGAGTGTTGGTGGCTACTTGTCGGCTTTCATCACGACTGAATTAGTCGCCTCTAATCCGCAGCTCATGGAGAATTCGGTCGCGGCTGCGCTTATCTTTGTGAGTTCACTGATCCTCGGCGGGCTGGCAGCTACGGCCGTCGGTTATATCGTCGGACTGCCATCACTTCGATTGCGTGGCGATTATCTTGCTATCGTAACGCTGGGATTTGGAGAAATTATCCGCGTGATTTTTCTAAACACTGAGGCGGTTGGTGGAGCTCGCGGATTGTCTGGAATCAACCAATATACAAGTTTTGGCTGGATCTTCACATTTGTGATCCTCACCGTCTTTGCGGTCTGGCGAATCGTACATTCCGCCCAGGGCCGAATACTACTTTCAATCCGAGAGGATGAAATCGCCGCAACTGCCATGGGCGTCAACACGACTCAAGGCAAAGTCAGAGCGTTTGCCATGGGGGCTTTTTTTGCTGGCATCGCTGGGGGTCTTTTCGCTCACAACTTGAGTACGATCAACCCACAGATCTTTGACTTTAATCGCAGCTTTGAAGTCATCATTATGGTGGTTTTGGGCGGAATGGGTTCCATTTCGGGAAGCGTCGTAGCAGCGATTCTGCTGACCGTGTTAAAAGAGGCTTTACGCCCACTGCAAAACTATACGGGCGTCGACCTGCGCATGGTGATTTATTCTCTGGTTCTGATCCTGATGATGCTAGCTCGACCTAAAGGAATTTTTGGCACGAATGAGCTGGGTGATTTCCTCAAATCTAAGTCGAAGGTCAAAGCATGAGCGAAATCGCCCTGAAAATTGACAAACTCTCCATCAAGTTCGGCGGACTTAAAGCCGTGAGTGATGTGGATTTGGAGATACCACAAGGGGCTATATTTGGGCTTATCGGTCCAAACGGAGCCGGCAAGACCACCTTATTCAATATGCTCACAGGCGTCTATAAACCAACGTCTGGAACAATTGTCCATGGTGCTTCCGGTAAGCAGCTGTCTGGTCTTAAGCCGTACGAAATTACACGCTCAGGTGTTGCGCGTACGTTTCAGAATATCCGCCTTTTCAAAGACCTGACCGTTTTACAAAATTTACTAGTGGCCATGGATCAAAATCCAATGACTCGTAAATTTGGATTGGTAACAACCCTCTGGCACTCGCGAGCACTCCTTAAAGCAGAAGAACAAAAAAAGTCTGATGCCTTGGAGATATTAAAAATATTCCAACTTGAAAATAGAGCCGATGAACTATCTAGCTCGTTGCCCTATGGAGACCAACGCCGGCTTGAAATCGCTCGCGCGATTGCCACAGGCGCTCGCATACTATTACTCGACGAACCTGCAGCCGGCTTGAATCCAAACGAAACAACGAGCCTCATGAATACGATCAAAGATATTCGCGCCAGGTACCAAGCCACCGTACTGCTCATTGAACACGACATGAAGCTTGTCATGGGTATTTGTGAGCGTATTGCTGTGTTGGACTACGGCGTTAAAATCGCCGAGGGTGCTCCAGCCGAAATCCAAAAAAATCCGCGCGTGATCGAAGCGTATCTAGGCAAGGCGGCAACCAAATGACTAACAATACAGATGGGGCAATTCTTAGTTTTAAAGATGTCAGCGTTTACTACGGTATCATCCAGGCCCTGCATTCGATCAGTTTCGACGTCAAGCGCGGCCAGATTGTGACCCTGGTCGGCGCAAACGGGGCTGGTAAATCCACCACCCTCAGAGCGATCTCTGGACTGGTTAAACCAAAATCGGGGCAAATCATTTATAAGGGCGAAAATATCGCTGGTGTGCCGGCTCACCAAATCGTGAGAAAACGCCTCTGCCAAGCGCCTGAGGGTCGCGGCATTTTCCTGAATTTAACTGTGGAAGAAAATATGGATCTAGGTGCTTGGGCGGCACCTGATAAGAGCTCATATCAGGCAAATCTTGACCGAGGTTACCAATTGTTCCCACGCCTTAAGGAGCGTCGTAAACAGCTGGCTGGAACACTATCTGGCGGAGAGCAGCAGATGCTGGCCATCGCCAGGGCGCTCATGGGACAGCCGGAAGTGCTTCTAATGGATGAGCCAAGTCTGGGACTAGCTCCGCAGATCATCGAAAAGATCTTTGAAATTATTACAGATATCAACAAAACCGGGATGACCATCGTCTTGGTCGAGCAAAACGCATTGCAAGCCCTCCAAATCGCACATTACGGGCTGGTGCTCGAGACCGGTAAAATCAAGACTCACGGTGATGCTCGAGAGCTTCTAAAGTCCGACGAAGTACGTAAAGCATATTTAGGTGACTGAGCCCCACCCTTTTTGGTAGTGTGCCGGATCTTAAAAGTAAGGAACCAAACTCATGTCACACAAAGTTATCGCTTTTCACTACAAATTAACCGACACCCACGGTAAAGCCCTCGACGCCTCTGATGCAGGCGAGCCATTGGCGTTTATGACAGGTGCCGGTCAAATTATCCCTGGCCTCGAGAAAATTCTCGTGCTTATGAATAAGGGTGACAAACGCCGTATCGAAGTGGAAGCAAAAGACGCTTATGGCGAACGTGACCTTGGACGAATCGTCAACATCCAACGCAGCCAGCTTCCCGAAGGCGAAGTAAAAGTGGGCGATATGTTCCATGGACCAAATGGTGAAGTCGTCACAGTGACAGCTGTCGCGCTTGATTCGGTAACTCTTGACGCCAATCACCCACTAGCAGGTCAAAAGTTAATCTTTGACGTAGAAATTGCTACCGTTCGCGATGCTACCAAAGAAGAAGTAGCTCATGGTCACGCCCACGGCGAAGACGGTCACCACCAACACTAAAGAAAAATTTTAGCTAGCTTTAGGAGCCGATTCCTGGACGACAGGGTCGGCTTCTTCTATTTTTTCCGCGGCAACATCTGACACTGGTGCATCAACCTGTGCTGCATCCGTCTCCGCAGCTGTGGTCTCTTGCGACGGCTCATTTGGCGGTTCGGACGATGTCACGGTATTTTCTGCTGTCGCCTGGTCTGGACTCTGATCATTTCCAGCTGACGCAACTTCTGCGGTTTGACCTGAATCGGCTGCCACTTCGGGTTGTGCCCCCGTCTCTGGAGCCGGTGCGGGCTGCTGCGAAATCTCACTCGCCACGGCCGCAGCTTGCGCAGCAGGAGCTGGCGCCTCGGAAACAGGGGAACCGGCGAGTTTTCTTTCAATCTCAGATTTTATTTCATCATAAGTACACAAATGGCTGTCGCGGCGTTTTCTGGCCGAGATTCCAACCGCCATGGTGTCGGCCTCAAGAACAACCCCTTGGCCGCCAACTTCGACCTGGCAGTTAGATGCAAAAACGTTCGTAGCAGCAATCAAGGCGTCTTCATTATATGTCATGGATGTTTTCAAACTTTCAAGCTGCTGCGTAACGGTCTCAATTAGCGGCCGGACATTCGTCATTTTTTCCTTGAGTGACTCTTTTAGCTGTTTATGCTTAAGGGTTAGTTGACCGTCCTTCTTCTGAGTCAGCTCTCTGAATTCAAGTTTGTATCGCTCCTGTGCCTCAATCAGATTTTGCAGACGCTTTTCACGGATTTTCGTTCGCCGAACCACGCGGTGATCAACGCCGACTATGAATTTCGTGCGAGCACCCTTCGTAAAGCCGATATTCGCAGCTGCCACCATATTGCGACACATGATCGTACCGCCACCAATCACCCCATCCGCTGCCAATGCATGGATGTAATCACCTGCAACCACATCACTACTAACCAATGATTTCGCGACGACGATTGAACCATCACACTCAATGGCGCTGTTTTCAATGAAAGCAGCTTTGATCTGGGTAGCACAGATAACTTTACCTTGTGTACCGGTAACAATACTTTCAACCACCTCGATCGGGTCTTTTGAGATCACTGTACCGCCGGTGATTGAACCA
>JBIJBX010000087.1:0-9072 GCA_044344995.1 Oligoflexales bacterium
GGTGTTGTTTTTCTGGAAGGGGTGGTTGACGAAAATGCTGACTTTTCGCCACTTTTATCCGAAAATCCGCCCTTACAGCTAGACCTGTCGGGGGTTTCAAGAATCAACTCTATCGGCGTGCGGTCATGGATGAAGTTTATTTCCCTGTGGGGAGATAAGCCTATGGAATATTTGGAGTGTCCGACAATCATTACGGACCAGATTTCGATTACGCCGGTTTTGATGGGGTTAAAAAAGCCGGTTGTTAAGGTCATCAGTGCTTTCATTTCTTACGTTTGCTCAAAGTGTAACCAGCAAGAGGACCTGCGAGTGTCTCGCGCCCAAGCTTTGCCCATTCCGGTACCGGCCATTGTAAGTCCAGCTTGTCGCGCCTGTGGTGCTGCCTTGGGCATGATTAATCCCGACCAGCTATCAATTTTTAGGCCCTAGACCCAACATTAGGGGCTTGGGTCCTCGGTTTCTGCGTTTTTTCTACTGAATCCCCTTGAAAATAATTAATTTAGCGTGCTATATGGGGTGCTCGCTTTGGGTTAGACCCCCTCAGGTTCAAGCTAGGACTTGTGGCCCTTTTGGGGATAGTTAGATGGATAACGCGCTGATGTCGGCGCTTTTAAAACTCTGTTTTTGTTGGATTTTGGAGGATTCATGGCAACCACTCTTCGTTTGCAGCGCCACGGTAACGCTCACCGTCCGTTCTACCACATTGTTGCTGCAAACAGTCGCGCATCTGCAACCAAGAAGTTTCTTGAAAAGGTTGGCTACTACGACGCATCGACTGAGCCGTCCACATTTGTTATCGATGAAGCTCGCGTACGTTACTGGTATGGCGTCGGCGCCACAACGAGCAACACACTCCGCGTTCTTTTCAACAAAAAAGGCATCAAGCTTGAACGTGAAAAAACCACAGCTTCCAAAGGAGCAGCTGCTCCCAAGGCACCAAAAGCTAAAAAGGTTGCGGCAAAGAAGCCTGCTAAATAATGTTCCTTAAGATTGGAATCGTTGGAAGAGCTTTGGGACTCCAAGGCTCTTTTTACGTTTCTGGTCGTGATGAGCCCATCCCATCCTCGATTAGACGAATAAAAGTCGGCAAGACCCTCGAAACCTCCAGAGAAGCGGAGATTTTGAAATCCGTTTGGCAAAGTGGCCGGCCTGCCATTGTTTGTAGTTTGGCTGCCGACCGGACTACGGCGGAGCTTTTACAGGGAATGAGCATTTGGGTGGAAGCATCCCAAATTAAAGTGACTGAGGAAAACGAGTTCTTGCTGATTGATCTGATCGGACGAGAAGTTATTGACGTCAATGGTTCTTTGGTTGGAAGGGTCGAGGATGTTCTTAAGCAGCCGGCATCCATCAACATGCTCGTGGTGAATCAGGAGAAGAAAGCAGATCTTGAAATCCCCGTGATCGCTGATTATGTCGATATGGGTTTTCGGCGAGGAGAGCGTCTAATTAATCTGAAAGTCGATAAGAGCGTCTTTGACGAAATTTGGAATACGCGAGGAAAAAAGTGAGTTTTTTGCGCGAAATGGCTTTTATTACAATTCATCCGAACGTCATCGAGACGTATCGGTCCTTAGGCGTTTTTAAAGCCGCCGAAGCGGCATCGCTTGCGAAAATCGCGCCTGTTCATCTTCGTGACTATGCCGCAGATAAACACGGTTCAGTTGATGACACCCCCTATGGCGGTGGTGATGGCATGGTGATGCGCGCCGACTGTTTAGCATCAGCTCTTGATGCGGTAACCACGAACGTGTTTGGCGGTCAGAAACCTTTTGTCATCTATACATCCCCCGCTGGTCGACGCTGGGATCAAGCTGCGGCGCAAGAGCTATTGGATGAAAAAAGACCGCTAGTTTTTATTTGCGGTCGTTTTGCGGGCGTCGATCAGCGGTTTATTGATCGATGCGTCGACGCGGAGTATTCCGTTGGTGACGTGATTTTAGCCGGTGGCGAGCTTGCCTCTCTGATGATGGCTGAAAGCATTTTACGACTAGTCCCGGGTGTTCTGGGTCACGCAAGCAGTGCGAGTGAAGACTCATTTGGTGCGGGGATGGAAGGTAGGCTTGAGTATCCAAGCTACACCAAGCCTTTTGACTGGTGTGGAGAAAAAGTTCCCGAAGTTTTAATTTCTGGGAATCATGAAGCCATCGCCAGATGGCGAAAAAATGCTTCGATTGAAAGAACGCGGAAGCTCCGTCCCGATTTGATCAGGAATTAGTCCCTAGTTGATCGGGCATCGTCGTATTGATTTGTTTGCAGTAGCACTAATGTGCAAGCATTTTCTGTCTTGATTCCAATTGCGCGAAGTGCTCTGGCAAGGCGAGGGTTTTCTGCGCCGGGGTTAAAAATAACTCGTCTCGGCCTTAGGTGAATAATTTCCGACTCCAATTGGTCACTTACAGCTGGGTTTACATAAACCGTGAGCGTATCGACGGAATCTTTCACGCTTGCTATGGATGCGTATACTTGTGTGTCATTGATGGTTTTTAGGTTGGGATGCACTAAAACCACATGGTGACCATGCTCGATTAACATATGCATAGCCTTGTACGAGTACCGATCGGGGTTGTCAGAAGCGCCAAGTATTAGTGTTTTCATGACGTGATTAGCTCCCTAGGGGATGTTCTTTGGGTTGACAGTTTAAAGGGAAATGGGGAACCTAGGAGTCCTTTTCGGGCCCTTTCGCTATTAATATCTTAGGAGTGCGGCATCATGACAACTAAAAAACCAGTAAAAGCAAAAAGTAAAAAAACACCGGCCAAAAAAGCTAGCAAGAAAGTCACCAAAAAAGCCGTAAAAAAATTGGCAAAAAAGCCCCTAAAAAAACCGGTAAAAAAAGTTACAGCAAAAAAAACGACGGCTAAAAAAACGGTCAAAAAATCTGTCGTCAGCAAGTCAAAGCCCGTGAAAAAATCTTCTTTGCGTATGCCAGCCGTGGGCCAGTCAGCCCCTGATTTCGCGGTTCAAAGTGACACCAATGGCATGACGAGCTTATCCCGCTATCGGGGGAAAAATGTCGTTTTATATTTCTACCCCAAAGATGACACGCCAGGTTGTACACGTGAAGCGTGCTCTTTTCAGGAACACAAAAGCAAACTGATTGGCAAAAATGCTATCGTCATCGGAGTGAGTCCCGATAGCGTCGACAGTCACAAAAAGTTCAGGGTGAAATATGGTCTTGATTTTGTACTTTTGGCAGATCAAGAGCGTGAAGTTTGCAATTCATACGGCGTGTGGGTTGAAAAGAATAACTATGGCAAAAAATATATGGGTGTACAGCGTGCTACCTTCTTGATTGATGCGAATGGTCGTATCGCCCATGTTTGGCCGAAGGTTGCAGTCGATGGTCATACGGAAGAGGTTTTGGCAGAGCTACAGCGCCTTACCTAATAAAGCCAGTTTTGGCAGTTTTCCACCGCCCACCACGCAGGAGGGCGGTGTTTTTTTTGATCTTTTTTGCGCTGGTTGTCGCTTTTTGCCGAAAGCGGTTGAGATCATGTAGAATTAAGAGACACAGCAAGTGGTTCAATAATATCCTTGGAATCAAGAGCCTAAATGCGTCGCTTATTTGTTTTCATCACCTTTTTTTTCGTTGCTGCTCACGCCGAGCTGGGGTACGCGTCCACAGGTAAGAAATCTCGTCTGCGCAATGATCACGCTATCATCCTGGTCCATGGTTGGGGGCGGATGCCAAGGAAGCCACAAGCGGTCTGGAAGTCGAAAATTCAGCCCTACACAGACCTATCCACATTGAAAAAAAGATACGAGCACCTAGGTTTCTCCCAAGTCTATATTGTGGAGTACGATGATCTGCGACCCGTTGATCAAATGGCCGACACTGTCGCCCAGCAAATGCATAAAATTTTGGATAATGCCGCTAACCCCAATTTAATGCTGGATGTTGTTGGGCATTCCATGGGCCAGTTTGTCGCGGCAAAAGCGATTCTGGAGCCAAGGACGTGGAGGGGTAAAAAATTCAGGTTAGCGGACCGCGTGCGCATTTTTATTGGTTTGGCTGGGATTGTCCGAGGGCAAGACGAACTTTACCCTTGTACGATCTTTCCCGGACAATGCGGTGGTGGCGGCGCATTGGAGCCATTTTATGCTGATGAGGCCCATGGATCTCAAGAGGTGCGAAAAATTTTCAGTGAAAATCGTGCGGGCATAGATAGTCTCAAAAAGTGCTCTGTTTACTCAGAAGCCGATGAGATTGTTAAGACACCTTACAATTCGGCAAGTTTTCGCGGTCTTGGATTTAACCCGCAGAACATGATTGATATTGAGATTAATTCGCGCCGAGAAAAATTCCATAATGACGTCAAAGAGAGTGGGCCGATCTTTGAGAAAATTATATTCAATTGCTACCGGCTGGTTGGCGGACTTTAAAGCACTCTTTGCAGACGGCGTGTCGCCAGGTTGGCGCGTCTGCTATCAGATGTAAGTTTTTCACACAGGCTCCGTAGCTGCGGCATGATGAGATCATTGCTTGATTCGGGTAAAGCTGGTGAAGCCATTTGATTCACAAGTGGCGCCATGAATTCATCATAGCGACCAGCCAGCTTTGCGGTTGAGGGTAGGATCAATCCGACCCTTGCCAGCCGGCTGGCGGCTTTGGCGTCAAGGTCTTTGATCAGATTCACCGCGGATTGATCACTCGTATTGTGTAATCCGCGTAAAAACCCTTGCCAAAGGGTTAGTTTTGCACCGAACGATAGATCTCGGGTTTCGGTATATTTGCTGAAATTCAAGGCCGGCATGGTGAGACGAAGCCTGAGTGGTATGTGATTACCAGCGGGTTGTGGTGATGGGGCGGTCTTTGATTTGCTGCTGTTTTCTATTGGTTTAAGCCAAACCTCAAGGTTATTTTCAAATCGCAAGTCGTCTGATCTTTCCGTTAATTCTTTGGTCGTGGGGCAGCGCCATAGCGGATTTGGTAAATCATCGAGCTCAGCATATCGGTCAAATAACGCGACGGCCCTAAGTCCAGCGGTTTCAAACGCATGATACCATTCATTAATCGCGGCGCGGGACTCCCAAGGGTGGAGAAACGTATCAGCAAATCGCGTATTATGATGTAAGGACTGCCAGCCCAGCTGCTGTAATCGATCGTTGAGGCGTGGCGATAATTTCGATAAATCCATCAATAATTGCCGCGCGCGAGCGACATCTTCGTTCGATTCAAATCTAAATTTCAGACACCTGAAGGCTCGATTGATTTGCCAAATCCAATCTCGTGCCTGAGAATTGTAAACCATAAGCCGTACAAGTCCATCAGGCGCCAAATGACTGGCCATTAATTTTAATGTTTCGCAGAATGACGAGATGTGGTGAAGCACGCCGTAGGCTTCCATGTGATCGAATCGTTGATCCCGCAGAAGGCCAGTATCCATGAGTCTATTGATGTCGTCACAATGGAAGGTTATTTTTCGTCCTAAAAGAGCAGTTCTGAATCTCGCCCGATGAAGACTGGTTTGGCTTAAGTCTACACAGACTAATCGCGTTGCTGATGGCTCCCATTGCCGGATGATGTAGGGAAGAATCTCTCCAGAACCAATGCTCAAGAATTTTCTAGGCGTGTTTGGATTGTGCGCCATTGCGCCGTCAAGGGCGTGAGCAAAAAGCGAGCTGCCAAGATATCCATCTTGCCACCGTGGTTTGGCCAGTAAAGGGTAGTGGGGGTAGGGGCGTCTTTGGTAAAGATCTTGAACTTGTTGGGTTGGATGGGTTAGTTCGCTCATGAACTAATAGTACACGGCCTGATCAGGCAAGCCCATTGGAAATTTTACGTGCAATCGGAAATGATTCAGATGCCACAAAAAGCCCTAGAACAAACAAAATGCCCGTGTCAAAATGCGGCATAAATGATCCATTTCTGGTCGATTTAAGACCGTGTAAATTCAACTAGGAGATTGGCCAGGATTGTCGCCTCCACAAGCTAAAACAAGTAAATACAATGCGGACCGCGTCCATTGGTTAGCCACTGAGATCATGCGCCACAAAAAGCTCTATTATGCTGGTGCACCAGAAATATCGGATGTGGATTACGATCGCCTTGAGGATGAATTAAAGGCAATTGCTCCGGGGCACCCTGTGCTGAGTATTGTCGGTGCAGTCAATCTGGAATCGTCGAACCCCAAAGTTGTCCATGAAACACCCATGCTGTCCCTTGATAAAACCTACGAGGTCACTGCGCTAATTAAGTGGGCTATTGGTCACGACATCCTGGGAACTCTGAAGGTTGATGGCACTAGTATGTCGCTCGTTTATAAGCGCGGTCGTTTTCTTTTGGCTAAGACCAGAGGTAATGGGCGCGAGGGCGAAGATGTGACAGCTAAGCTCAACTGGGTCGCTGATGCCATTCCGCAAGTGGCGGAGTTGAAAGATTTTGAAGTACGAGGCGAACTTTATTGTTCGGAGTCTAATTTTCTGAGACTTGCAGACGAGATGGTGGCTCTCGGTTTAGAACGACCGACCAGCCCACGCAATATTGTAGCTGGGATTTTGGGGCGTAAGGTTCACGGTGAATTGGCCCGTTTTTTTAATTTTTTTGCCTTTGATGTTTTGGGGGTGGAGGGTTTCACGACCGAAGTCCAAAAGATGGATTGGCTCGCTCAGCGTGGATACCGAATGCCTGAGCCTAGGCTACTTAAGTCTAGCGAGGATATAGAAGATTATTTGAATCATGTCAGGGCGATCATGGAGGAAGACGAAGTTGGATGTGATGGTGCTGTGTTTAGTTACAATGCGTTACAACTCCATGAAGAGTTGGGGGCGACCTCCCACCATCCGCGGTATAAACTGAGCTTTAAATGGCAGGGTGCCACAGCTCGCTCTAAAATTGTCAGGATCGAGTGGGCGACCTCTCGTTTGGGTATTGTGACTCCTGTGGCGGTCATTGATCCAGTGGAGTTAAGTGGGGCCACCATCACGAACATCACCCTTCACAATGCCGCGCACGTGAAGGCTTATAATCTCAAGGCCGGGGACACCATTGAGCTAGTTCGTTCCGGCGAAGTCATACCTAAGTTTTTAAGCGTAGTGACATCAGCGAGTGGTAAGTGCCGTCTGCCCACCGAGTGTCCAAGCTGCAAGGGCGACCTGATTTCCGATGATGTGCGAATTAAGTGTGTTAATCATGCAGCGTGTCCAGCCCAACAGTCGGGTGCGATTTTAAATTGGATCAAGGCGGTCGGCATCGATGACTTAAGTGACAAGCGTCTGCAGGTGATGATGGATATGGGTTTGGTAGAGTCAATTCCAGATCTTTATACACTGAAGGTCGAAGAGCTTCTAAAGTTGCCGTCAACCAAGGAAAAAATGGCTCAAAAGCTCTATGACAACATTCAAAAAACCAAGGATATTCCACTTGCCATGTTTTTGAATGGCCTTGGCATTGAGGGCACTGGTCAAACGACCTGGGAAAAATTAATTGAGGTTTTCCCGTCGCTCGAGGCAATTCTTGAGACAAAAGTGGATGACTTGGTTGCGATCGATGGCTTTGCAGAAAAATCCTCAGAACAGATTGTTAAAGGCCTGCAGCGCTCAAAAATGCTTATAAAAAAGCTTTTATCCGTCGGGGTCACTCCTGCCTTGCCGAAAGTCAATAAAAGCGGACCGTTGGCGGGAATGATATTAGTGATCACGGGAGCTCTAACGAGGCCACGTAAAGACGTTGAAGACATGATCAAGGCAGCTGGCGGTCGTACGGGATCGTCTGTGTCCAAGACGACGTCGGTTCTTGTTACCAACGAGACAGATTCTAACTCCAGTAAAATGCTCAAAGCCAAGTCGCTCGGTGTGGAGATCTGGTCTGAAGCGAAGCTCTATCAGTCAATCGGCGTGTCGAAGTAGGTGTCCTTAAATGGCTCTTCCTTTAAGGTGAAGTGCCACCATTCTTTCTCGTAGTTTGAAAATCCACGTTTCTCCATGGCATCAAGTAATATTTTCCGGTTATTTTTGGCGGATTGAGAGATTTCCGGATGGAGCGTGTTCGCCAGGATGCTAAAACAGTCGAACATAGTTCCCATATCTAGCTGCCAAGTGGCAGTGATACGGCCCTGTTTGCGGCAGTCAATTTTTTCTTCCATGAATCGTAGCGCCGGCCACTGGGGTTGGGGTGTTTTCGAGGGCATTAAATTAATGAGCGTTAGATCGATGGTGCTACCGCGGCTGTGTCCCGATTTATCGGCAATATAACCGCGTTCAATGAGGTCAGTCTTATTTTCATCGGGATAATAGATGGCCTTCATCTTTTGATCTTTTTGATCTTTAGTCCAGCGCACAAATTCAGCGACGGCCCGCTTTGGTCGGTAACAGTCGAAGGCAAGAAGGCCCAATCGTTTGTTAATTAAATCCTTTTGGACCATTGCGAGGGCCTGGGCCGCCTCTTTGCTGAGAAAACATTTATTGGCGAGGTAACCAGGAATCGGTTTTCCCGCAAAATTCCAGCTACTGGCATAGCGCATCTCAACTTGAATGGTTGGATCCAGGACTTTGATATCCAAGAATCCAGGAGGGGCTGCGGCAACTGCTGGATGTCGTCCAATGAAAACTTGTAAAATTAAACCCGCCAGTAAATAGATGACGAAACAGTGATGAGAGATTTTCATGGATTTAACGAGCTTTTTTGGAGAAATGGCGCACCCAGAAGGATTCGAACCTCCGACCACTTGGTTCGAAGCCAAGTACTCTATCCAGCTGAGCTATGGGTGCACAGAAGTCGTTTCCTACATTAATAATTCTAGGTAGACTTTGCAATCGAGAAAGGGCCGTCATTGGCAGGAGGCAGAAATGGCAAAAAAGGTCTTAATTCATCGGTGGTTTACCGGCACGGCCAAGGGGCTTGCAGTCCTTGCTTTGGCCCTATTGCCTGGGCGTTCGGCATTCTCAACACCTAAGGCCGAGGTTGTAACGCTTGCAGGCGTGGACTGGACATTTAAGGTTGATGGGCCGACCAGTAAGGGTCGTGACTTTGAGGAAATGCTCCCCGTGACTTTTAGCAATGGGGCCAAGGGGCTAATGACTTCAACTTTAATTGTGTCAGCTCCTGATCTAGGGGTTCTTAAATCGACC
>JBIJBX010000088.1:0-9064 GCA_044344995.1 Oligoflexales bacterium
GTTTTTCTCGCCGCGGCTGGAGAGATTTTTGATGTTTTCGATCTTGTAGGGCTCGTCGCGGTATTTTTTGATCGTCTCTACGGCCTCGTTTAGCTCGCAGTCGACGCGCTTAAATTCCTGACCTTGACCAATGATTTTGCGCATGAGTTTTTCGAGTTCTTTGAGATCAGTTTCCTGGAACTCGGTACCAGAAAAATCAAAGTCATAGTAAAACCCGTGCTCAATGGGAGGACCAAAGCCAAGTTTTACGGCTGGGTATTTTGTCTGGACGGCCTGCGCAAGAACGTGAGCCATCGAGTGGCGAATTCTATAGAGTTTTGGATTGTCTTTTTCTTCCATAAGTCACGCGATGCCTTATCTTTGCAAGAATTTGAAACATTACGGCGAGGGAAAATCATAGCATACGAATATGGGTGGTAACACTGGGAAATTACCTGCTAAAATAAGTTTTCAATGGACTCAAAATAACTACGTATTGCCCAGGTTTTTTCCATGACCCTCAGAATCCTGATTTTAATTGGTTTTTCGATGGTTTCAAACGGCGCGCACGCAGCCGATGAGGTGCTCTTGGATGCAGCCTGGGATCAGGTGATCGACGCGCCCTGGCAAGCCTGTCAGTCGGGCGAATTTTTTGATGACCTGACGCCAAGTCGTAAGGTGGCTTATAGGCGCTGCGGTAAACAAAGAGCAGGTCACCCAGTCCTAATTATACCGGGCTATACAGAGCCTGCCATGAAGTACATGGAGCTCGCTGGCGACCTTTCGGTACAAATGCCAGAGCTTGGTCCTTGGTATCTTTTAGATCTCCCGGGGCAGGGGGCCAGTGAGAGGCTTGTGGATTTGCTGAAGGTGGATAGACGCGTGGTGCATGTGGATATACCCGATCGATATCCTCTGGCCGTGCTAGGGGTCATTAAAAAAGTCATTGCACCAGAAAATTCAGGTAGCTTGCCCAAGGTGATCGCCCATTCAACGGGCGCATTGGTTTTTATGTCGGCTCTGCAAAAATCGCCAGGTATTGCAAAAGAGGTCGTGATGACGGCTCCTCTCATATGGCCCAAAACACCCTTTCCGAATTTTTTTGTCTCAGTTATGGCTAAACTTCACTGTCAGTTTGGTTTTTGTGAGACAACAGCGTGGGGTCGTCAAACTGTACCAATTGAACAAAAAACATTTGAAGCCAATATCTCAACCAACAGTCGCGCCAGATGGCTGGCGTCCCATAAGATCGGTCTGAAATATCGTGACTATTACGTCTCGGGGACGTCCTGGGGATGGCTCAAGATGGCGATGACTTTAGGTTCGGAGGTATCAAACGCGAAAAGTCCCATGAACCCCGGTACGTTAATGCTCATGGCTGATGACGATGGATACATCGATCCAAAACCCTCATTTGCTTCATGTCTAAGATCAACGGGCTGCGAGGCGGTGACCCTTAAAGGCAGCCGCCATGAGATCCTTCATGAGGTTGACGCTGTGAGAAATCAGGCGATCGAGAAAATCATCAAACATTTTAGATCGGTGATTTAGTTTATTTGGCCAAAGATAAACCTAAGCCAGCGCCAGCTGGCCGTACGAGTCTTGCTGAGTTGGCGTGCCAAGGGCTGTCTTCGCATACGAATTTTTTCAGGAAAAATGGTGTATCAAGATCAAAGTGCTGAATTCCACCAAAGCCGCATGCCAGTTGTAAACTACAGCCCATGGCAATTTCACTTTCAAGCATGCCTCCGATCATAAGGGCGATTCCCGCCGAGCGTGCGATGGCGATGATTCTCGATGTTTCCTCAATTCCTGACTTCATGATCTTAAGATTGATCATGCTGGCTGTTTTTTCCCTGACTACACGGATGGCGTCTTCAGGGGTCATGATGGTTTCATCAAGGCAAACTGGAATTCCCGTTGAATCTTGCAGTGCTTTTAGTCCTTCCCAATCATCGGCGGGTAGGGGTTGTTCAAAGAACAAAGGTGTCGTTCCCAGTTCCCCAAGACGGCTAAGCAAAGACTTGGCGTTATCAAGTCGGTAGCCTTGATTGCCGTCAAGGGTGACTTGAGTTGAGCGAGAGACAACTTTAAATAGCGCCTCAATCATCTCCACGTCATCAGACACATGACCTGAAACTTTAATTTTGATGACCTCAAAGCCGTGATCTTTATAGAGCGTCCAAAAGTCAGCGACCATGTTGGGTGCCATGATAGGCATGGTGATATCGGTCATCACCTTATCTAACATGCGGCCACCCCAAATCCCCGCAAGTGGTACACCCAGTTGTTTGCCGTAAAGATCCCAAAGGGCCATCTCGACGCCAACATAAGCACTGGGCGAGGACGTGAAGGTTTCTTCTCTGATGGTGCGAAGATAGCGTAAGGCTGCCAAAGCGGTCATTTCTTTTAAGTGATCAAGTATTTCTTCGGCCACTGGTAAGACGCCGTTGATATTGTCTCCGGTGAGTGTAGGAAACGGGCTAGCCTCTCCTATGCCTGTCAGGCCATTTTCATCTGTGATTTGAATCAGGCTGAAATTCATCTGGTCCAGTGTCTCTGACGAGATGGCAAATGGAACATGTATGTCACATGATACCCGCGATGCGCTGGTTTCGGCGATATTAGCCCGCCATGTGCTCAAGAGATCACCTCACCACTTCGTGTAGCCAACCATCAAGTATGGCCTTATTTTCACCGTCTGAGATTTCCTCTTCCACATCACGAAGGATGTGTTCACGGTAGCGAGGGTCCACCTGGTATTCGCTCTTAATTTCAACTTGGCCGCCGATTGACGTGCCGTGATACTCGTCACCACCTGATCTTCTACGCCGCCCACGGCCTTGCTGCTTTTGACTCTTGTTAGCTGCTTGGTCTGCGTCACGCAGAAGTCGTCCAGCTAAGTCGGCAGCACTTTCCGCGTCGACCCATTTGGAGCCTTCGCCAGCTGATAAGGCCAATTGCATGGACTGAATAGCAGCCTTTAAACGCTCTCCCGCCGTTGGCGAGAGGGCTTGGAGTTTTCCCAGGAGGCCTTGGGCCTGGTCCACGTTGGTATTTTCTCCGGCGCGAGCAGCCGGCCATTTTTGCTGGACATCAGCGGACCTCTCAGCTGCTCGGTCAAGATCAGTCGAGATTTGATCTTGTCTCTGCTGCAGTTCTCGAAGTTCGTTACGTGCGTTAGCCAAACCTTGCTGTCGCTGTTTTTCCATTTTTGCCCGCATGGCATCTTCTTTGGCCTCAAGCTCCTCAATCCAAGAACGGTATTGGCTGGCGAGGGTGCTCAGATGGCCTTGTGATTTTTTAGGATTGGACTCAGCATCACTAAGGGTTCGATTCACATGCCCTTTAAATGGCTTTTCTTCCTGAATCCGCGGCCAACTGGCCGGCGCATTACCAGGTCCTAAAAATTTCACCCTTAGGGCCCATCTTTTTTGTCTTTCATCGAGAAATCCTAGCATTCGATTAGCTAGATGCTTAGCTTCAACCATTCGCTCAGGAGTTGATTTGTCCAAAGTCCTTGAAAAGGCTCTGATGGCAATGAATAGATCCCGGTCGCGTTCACGATCATCAAGGATCTCGTGTTCAAGCAAAAAATCCCCAACTTCATCAGCCAGCTCTTGGACTTTGTAGTCAGCCTTGGAGGTTTTAATTTCCGAAAGCTTTTGGGAAATCTGTGCAAGTTGCGAGCGATCTATGCCGTCAAAGAATGGAGTCTCTTCACTTTGTTGCAATACACTCCGCATGATCTCGTCGGTTGCTGGCGACACTCCCTTGCCGCTACTTCTGGCATCATCAAGGGCAGACTTGATCTTTTTTAGGGTTTCAAGGGCCTGTTTATAGCGCCCATAAGCACTTGCAACTTTTATGTGAAGGGGCTGACTTTTACCGATCAAAGGTGAAGGTTCAGCGCGATCGATCGCTTCAGCAACGATGTCAAACTCAACAATGTCTTCTTCCATCCACGGTTGAAGGTTAAGTTTGTAGGTTGTAGTCACCGTCGTCGTGTCACCTGAAATATTCAAGACGGATTCTTGAAATGTTTTTTCTTTCGTCGTGATCTTCAAAAGTACCTTGTCTAGGGGATGAACTGCTGAGACGTTGATATTGAGTGGCAGGAGTTCGTGATCGGGCCATAGATCTCGCCCCTTGGACTCAAACGTCATTTGGACTTTCGGATTGGGTAGTTCACTCACAGTAATCTTGGCGGCTATCTTTGATGAAATAACGGGAATACTCAGGTCTGCCGATTCAGGCACAGAAAACTCCGCTGACCACACATTTTGCTGGGTGGTGAGTGGTCCAGCTGGGGACATTTGAATGCTTAGAGGTGGGGTATTACCGTGCGGTTTTAGGTTAATGACCGGTGGACTTTCACTTGAGCTCACACGAATCACTGTTAGTTTTAACATATTGGACGGGATTAATTCGATGGTTGGTGGATTTGAGGTGGACAGGTTAACCGGGCCTTGAGATGTGGAATTTTTACCCTTCTTTGGAGCGGCACCATCCAAGACTTCAAGTGTCATACCACCCGTAAGTGCTGTCAGTAAGTTACGGGCATCTGACAAAGTTCCTGTGACATCAATGGGTGATCTTGTCAGTAATAGGCCAGCAATAAGGCTCGCGACCAACACAGAACCAGTCAATGTTGAGAGTCGACGTAACTCCCAGCTGCGAAGTTTTTTTTCTTCTCTCAGTAACTTATTATCCCACTCAGACGCATCACCTTCAGGCGCGGCGTCGACAAAAGGAGATCGTTTTGAAGCTGGATACTGAATATCGAGGGATAATAGTAAACTGGACTCGTTGATGGCATGGGTTCTGCCAAAGGATGAAAACCCTAGAACGGCAAAAAAAGTGACTAGCCCGCATAGGGCGTGAATGAGCGGGGCGGCGTTTGATGTGGCATTCCAAAGGCTCGTGACAATGATGCCAATGGCTGCTGCTCGCAGCAAAGAAAGGCCAATGTATGCACGGTGGGCGGCAACTTTTGTGCGGTTCATACGAGTCAAGGACTTGCGAAAATTGGAGTTCATTTCAGTTTAAATCCTCGGCCCATTGTCGGAGGCATGGCTTGGGACTAAGGCTTCACTCCAAGTTGTGATTTCACTCAAGATGGATGTCATTGGAAGTTTGCCTTCTGTGAAACCGTTGTGGTGTACATTGGCTACGGTTCTGGTGGTGATTCGGTTCTTATCAGGGTGAGCCATGGCAAATTGATCCATGGAGTCAAATCGTGCGACTTCGTCTTCACCCGGTTTGAGGATCAGTACAGGTTTTTTAATGGAATTGAAGAAGCGACCAAACTGATCCATGGCCTCAAACAACTCGCGTGCAAAAGCAAAAGTCAGCCGCAAGTGGCTCGGTCCTATCAGCGATCGAATCAGACGGGTTGCCATGGTGCGACCTACCACCCGGTGCATGGGGTTTGAGAAACGCGGATGAAGTCCTGCTGGAACTTTCATTCGGGGAACCAATTCGGCGAGTACGCGGATGATCCAGCGTTTAAACGGTCCGGGCATCCAAGCTAGCTCAAGGGTGGGAGCTGCGAGAACAAGGCCTGTGACAAATTGTGGATGTTTTGCGGCAAGCTCCGTGGCGACTATAGCACCGTAGCCTTGACCAACGATAATGGGAGCGGCTCCCTCGTGCAGGTGGCGAAGCCACGAGGCAACTTGTAATAGATCAGAGACTAGTTCCTGGAATCTATCTAAGTGACCAGAAAGGTCTGCATTGATTCCGTGCCCGCGTTGGTCATATGAGTAGCTGCTGTGCCCGTGGTCGCTTAGATACTTCATGCAGTCCCAATACATGTCAGCCCGTTCGCCAACGTCGTGGATCACGAGAATGGGCGGACCCTTGACGGTCTTTTTGCACCTTATACCGAGAATTGCGGCGAAATTAGCTTGATGGTCGATGGGGCAGAGATATTGGTATAAATCCCCCGAATCTGGCGCATCAAATCGAGCAAGGTTGCCTGCGCGGCGCTGACCTTGGGAGGTTTTCTGACTTGTGCTGAGGTGGCTTTCCATCGCGAGATTATAACGCATTCGTAAGGATGAGTGTACTAGACCACAACTATGTGAATATTTTATATAATCCATAGAATTCTTTAACTAATTTTTTCACATTCTTCACACGATCTACTCAATCTTCCTTCACACTAGGCCAAGTTGATCAGCCCTAATTCGGCAGGGACGCTGGAGGTGTGGATATGCTTAAGACAGCAAGTGGCTTTGGTTCGGTATTTCTATTGGCGCCAGATGGTAAAACATTAGAGCCAGTGCCCTTTGTGCGCCCTGGCCGCACCCCGACGCGCGCGCCGCTCCTGTTTATTCATGGGATAGAGTTTGCCTCACCAGAGGAGTCTTTGGAGGACTTGGTATGGCCCATTCTTGAGGCTTTGGGTCCTCAGAGGGTAGCCGATCGTTCCATCTATGTGTTCGCCTGGAATAGTCTTCTCAATAATCAAGTCGCCATTCGTGATGTTATACGAAACGCGTCCCTTTTTGATCGTCTGCGACTGTTATTTAGGGAGTTACCACGGTGCCGTATTTACCTAAAAGATGTGGAGCGCCGGGCGAAAGAGGCGGCTCATCATCTCTTGCCTTTCGTTTTAGACTGGGGATCTGAAAATCAAATGGGTCCCACCGTGATCTCCCACAGTATGGGTAGCCTGGTTTGGGCCGAAACTCTCAAATTAGTCTTAAATTCCTCCCAACATCTGGCCAAGCCTGGGATCTGGTGGGCATTGCAGCCGGCCATGCATCGGTGGTCATTTGCGGATGGGGGGGAATATAGCGTTGTCCCCAAGCTGTACACAGGTGCTGATTCGGCACGGGCGGTCGTCTGGTACTCGCGCTTAGACTTCATTCTAAGCACCATTTATCTTCTATCAAAACGAGGGTTTGCACTTGGTCAGTATGGCTGTCCGGTCGGTACAATTCCTCAAAAAGACGTGACGCAGTGGGTCAGAGAGGCTCACGGCATGCGGCATTTAAGGACCAAATGGGGTCATTTTTTTGAGAGAATTAAACCACTCATAGCCGAACAAGCCGATCTATTCGGCATCTGACGGGGATTAAACCCAGCCGACTGGCAACCGACCGGTGCGGGTGTTGCCTTTCAACCGTCAACAAACGGGCAATTTGCGCTTTCCAGGACTCTCAAGACGAGATATAGAGCAGGCCGTCTAGGGCCCTCCACTTTTGCATTGATGGGGGCATCTTCGAAAAAAATCACCGGGAGTTTAAGTATGAAGGCCAGTTTCCAAGCCGTTAATTCAACCATCGCAACCAGACAGATTAAATCACTATTCGATGAGTTTAAAAATTTTGCCTTCAAGGGCAGTGTCGTTGATATGGCCGTTGGCGTGGTGATCGGTGCGGCCTTCGGTAAAATTGTTGATTCACTGGTTAAAAACATCATCATGCCAGCGATTGGACTGCTGACACCAGGGGATCAGGGCTATGTTGATTGGAAGTTTGCAGTCGGCTCCAAAGAAATCCCTTACGGGCTTTTCTTGGGCGAGGTGGTCAACTTTCTGATCGTGGCGTTCGCTCTCTATATGTTTATGGTCAAATTTATCGGATTGATTTCGGCACGCAAAAAAGCCGAACAAGTTGAGGCACCCGCAGCTCCTGTCGAGACGGAAGACCAAAAACTATTAAAAGAGATCAGAGATCTTTTAGCTACGCAAAAACGTTAATGTTGTCGAAGAACAGTCCCGTGGAGCAGATTAGTCATGCATAAAATTTTAAGTGTCTGTTTTGGTTTTGGCATCACAGGTGCGGTGGTTTCAACATGGATTGCCCCACGAGTTATTTCGATGCTTGTGACGCCGCCAGTGAGTTTTAGTACAAACTGTGAGCCTGCAGCCACATGGGCTACGGATAAGTTAATTACGGCGCAAGTGGCAGGACTCGCCCTTGGCATGATTATCGCATGCATATGGATGATGAGTCGCAAGTTCTCTTCCCGTCACAAGGATGACAAGAACCTCCAAGCAGCGAAATGACTAAAGGTTCACCCTCCCCATAGGAGGAGTCACCTCCCGATGAAAAAGATCTGGCACAAGCTCGACGCTAGTGAAGTTCTCAAGTCTTTTGGTGTAGATATTAAGTGCGGTCGCACGACCCTGGAGTGTAAGAAACTCCAAGATCAATTTGGCCTTAACACCTTGCCTGAGCAAAAAAGAAGAAGCGTCCTCGAGATTTTTTTAAGGCAATTTCTTAGTCCACTCATTTATCTTCTGATGATCGCAAGCGCTATCGCGTTTGCACTGGGTGATTACAAGGACGCACTAGTCATTGTCGTCGTCGTCATTTTGAATTCATTGATGAGTGCCGTCCAAGAGGGACGGGCTGAAGCATCTTTGGCAGCTCTTCGCCGCCTAACTAAACTAAAATCTAAAATCCTACGTGACGGTCAAATACAAGAAATGGATGCCTCTGAGCTTGTACCAGGTGACATCTATCATCTTACGGCCGGTGACGGCGTGCCAACTGATGGGCGACTGCTCGAAGCGAATGCGCTGCAAGTTTCAGAAGCCTCCTTGACTGGCGAATCCATGCCGGTGACAAAGATTGTCGATGCTTTGCCCGCAGAGAACTCCCTGCCTGATCGCGCCAATATGGTTTATGCGGGTACATATGTCACAAGTGGACGAGCTATTGCCGTAGCCGTCACTACAGGCTCACACAACGAACTTGGAAAAATCGCTGCCATGGCAGGCAAGACGTCCCAAGTTAAAACAAGGCTTGAAGCAAGGATCGATGCTTTCGGCAAGACCGTGGCTTTGGCTTCGGTCGCGGTATTTTTCTTGGCCTTTATCCTTGGTCTATTACATGGGATGAAGGTGACAGAAATTTTTATGATCGCCATTAGCCAAATGGTTTCAATCGTTCCAGAAGGTCTACCTGTGGCTATGACCATCGCGTTGGCTGTTGGCGTGCAACGGATGGCTAAAAGACGAACCATTGTTCGAAAGCTTTCGGCGGTGGAGTCCCTCGGTTCAACCACAGTCATCTGCACGGATAAAACCGGGACTCTCACCAGAAATGAGATGACCGTCGTTCAACTG
>JBIJBX010000239.1:0-3812 GCA_044344995.1 Oligoflexales bacterium
AATTTCTGAATTGGTCCTAAGGGACCAGCCAAAAGTTTACTTTTACGGCGGATAATGGCTTTACAACTACCTGTAATTACCGATTATTATGCCTTAACTCAAGATTACCTTCTAAACTGCCGATTATCCCTATGAAAAGATTCGGAGTTTGATGAACATTTCGACCAAGGGTCTATTGAGGGCAAATTTGTGAAAATTATTCACCAAACAATAAGTATCCTAATCGTTGTGGGTTTGATTTCTGCCTGCGCCCAGTCAGAATTTGCAGGTGAGACAGGTCAAGGCGTCAGAAATGGCAACAAGCCTCCTGGCGGTGATCCAAACGACTCGGAAACAACACCAGGAAAGAACACTCCCGGCAATGATGATGGTTTAAAAACCGACGACGGTGGGAAAATTGAGCTAGTGGAGGCAGACCTTCAAGTTGATCGTCTTCCAGATAGTGCCAGGTTTCAAAATTGCCTTTCAGCGCACGTGGTAGGCCAGCCAGTAGTCGAACTTGGATGTAATAGAAACGCGCCTAACAGTGATAGTCGGCCACCACTTGCAAAAAATGTCAGAATGAAACTCCTGACAAACAGTTGCAACCAGCTAAGAGTCTATTTTAAAACTAATTCAGGGGGTGGCTTCAACAATGGCGTTACGACTGAAGCTCCAGGCCGAATTAGCAGTGGAGCTAGCAAAGACAGAACAGGAGCCAAGGGCCCAGGCATAAACATTATTAAAGAAGCAAATGGTAGTTACCTAATCGAAGCCAACGATAACAACGACGAGAGATGGCACGACGTTTACCTTCGAGTCACGCCGCCAGCAAACCGTCCCAATATTAAGTTCACAATTGAAAATAGCGGTATCCCCTGCGGATAAGCTTTCTTGATCAAATAAATCAGTGATTGATGCGGATGCTTCACACGCACCGCATCAATTTGTTTCAGCGCGTGTCTCTTTTAACTTCAATTTCACTCGCCCTCGACACCACCATGCTGACTGAAAAATAACCTCAAACACTTGATAGTCAACCCCTTCGAAAGTTTGGCACATCCGTTGCTTCAATAATAGTAATAGGCTCTAAAAGGCTGCTTGAAGCTGTTAGAAGATGAATCAGGAACTAACGATTATTCCATGGCAAAAGTGAGGGCGCATGGGTCCATTAGTAAAAATGATTTGGTTCGTGGCCTTTGCGGTCTTCGCCATCTTGGTCTTGGAGGTTGTTTTATTTTTTGGCATTCGACAAGAAAGGCAAGCCTATAAGAAGGCACAAAGTACTGAGGTTATATGTCAGTAATTCAGTTAAACGAAAATCAAATCACGAGATCTAAAAACAACAACCTGCCAAAAGTCTTACTTTTGGATGATGACCCTGTATTCAGAAACATCATGGTAACTTTGGGTGCTGCTCGCCAATTAGACGTGGAGGCTTACGAATCACTGCAAGAAATAGATCAATTCCCAAATAATCTGCCCTATGCTGGCGCAATTTTGGACTATCATTTTGCGGAAGCAAAATTGCCTGACTTACTTATGGGAATAGATTCATTTTTTAAAGACATTCCAACTCTACTCGTCAGCGCGGACGACAAAGCCGAACTAGCTCTTGGTTCAAGTCCATCCCTTCGGGGGTTTATGTCAAAGTCCCAAGGTGGACTAAAAATTCTGGATGCCCTGCAAGATCTCATGGGGCGTGCCACCCGTCGCTCCAAGAGACGAAGTAGCTCTCGGCATCTGGTAGAAACCTAAACACTGTCAATTGTTTGCCGGCCCGATCGGGGTCGAGAGAGCTATTTTATCCAGTAGTTACTTAGACTTATCCAACACCATCATTTGGCGCAATAATTGCTCCCAAAATAGTTATGCCAAAACACCCGTATCTGGAGGATGAAGAATCATGCAAATTTCAGGACATACACTCCCAAATTTTATGATCGCGGCCGGACTCGTCAGTGTGATTTTGAGCGCCTGTCTTCGCGCACCTGCAGGGAACGATAAACCCGCACCCTCTGATAGCCAAGTAGCAACCATAACAACAGGTGTGGGCCGTACAGTGACTGCCGAACCTGCCCAATCTCGTTTTGAGTGTAAAGACTATGGTAACGGCCGCTATCGCCCTTATTACCTCCAGGCCATAGATGGCAGCTCGGAATTAAAAGATTACAGCCAAACCCCAAAAGGACTTTTAGGCCAAAATGCGATGAAATCTCTCGAAGAATGCAGTGAGGCCCTAAAAAACGCCAATCACAAGTATGGCGTCATCTGTAGCCGCACGGGGCTGGATGGTTGGAAGCCTACCCTCTACACCGGCACCGTTCCAGGCCGCGCGGATTTCGGTTACTTAGGCGGATCGTCCATTGTGAATTTCAAAGACTGTCTTAAATCTACGGCCGCCTCATCGGAAAAAGGCGTGTGCTACTGGGGTGGATCAGCGTGGTTTGCTGGTCGCATCGACCGTGAGGGCAAATCCCTGGCTGGTCCATTCCCGAGTGTGGACAGCTGTATTGAAAAAACTAAGGCTCAGTGAAACTGACAAATGTCTAAACAGTGTCATGTTTTTTGCGGAAAATCGATTTTTAAAATCCAAGAAATCCAAATGATTACTGATAGTTATAAATTTAAGAACCTTGGCTTATAAATTGCTAGATTGTAGAGGATCTGACATTCACCGCTGAGCTACAATAAGCTCAAACGCCGAGTCCACGGGAGGGTTTTCACACCATGAGCCTACGATCATTTATGGTTTCTTCCACAACAGCGATCATCCTCGCATCCAGTCTAGGGACTCTCACTGGCTGCAAAGTTCAAGCAGTCGATCCAGTTCAGCCGCGCAAAAGTTCAAGCCGCCTTGCTACCATCACCATGCCAGTTCCCGATAAACTTAAGTCTCTAATCGGTCCAAACAAGATCAACGCTTACAGTCTTGTAATCACACCAGGCGGTTGCGACGCAGGAGTCGTCGGTACGACCGTGGAAAAAATCGCTGAAGATCTTGATATGAACGGCGCCACACTGGCGAATGAAAAAATAAAACAAGGATGTGATTACACTTTAGTTATTTCTCTTGGTAAGGCCGATGCTGGCAAAACGAAACTGGAGAAAATTTACCTAACAAACGACGCCCAAGATAAACGCACGCAGATCGCCGCCGATCAAACAAGGACTGCTAAAATCAAAGTGACAGCCTTAGTCTTCGTCACTCAAGACGCAAAAACTGATCTTGGCATCAACGATCAGGCCATCGTGGTACCTTCCGTCAATGAGTCTGAATTGGATATTGACATTAGTATTGGCGGCAATGGCGGCAATGGCACCAATCAAAATCAACAGCAGAACCAATCACAAAACCAGCAGCAAGGTCAGCAACAACAAAATACTCCCAATCCCGGTAATCAATCCCAGGCGGGTGACTACGACTGGCGCGCCGTGGCTAAAATGTCAGAAGTTCCTACTTACCCATTTACCGGCAATGACTACGGTAGCGAGTTTTACCGCGACATCATGAGTCATACCGCCCCAAAAGATCGATATATGACAGATGTTTCATCGACGCAAGCTCACGAGTCTTTGCACGGAATGCATGCTGCCATGCGAAACATCACACGGGAGAAAGATGCCTTTTTCTATTACCGCGATGGAAAAGGTATCTACATGGTCGAGCCTATTGAAAATGGTCGTGACATCAAAAATCACATCGGCGCCAGCTTTCGCCAGCTTGCTGCTATGCGCTACAAGACCTATCTAATTGATCAAGTGGTCAGCTGGACTAACACTCTCTATATCTTCGATGAATGGGACGCCTACATCGCAACGACCCGTTCAGC
>JBIJBX010000184.1:0-5239 GCA_044344995.1 Oligoflexales bacterium
AAAATGGAACGCTGCTGGCAACTCCGACCCTATCGAAGGGATCGCCGACTTCATGTACTTCTGCTCAGCTGCAATTTTGTCGATCAAAAATGTTGATCCGAACTATCTTGCTCAAAACACTCAGTTTAAAGCCGGTTACGCCATGATTATGGAAGAAAGCATGAAATGGGTCAATGAGGCTCGAAAAGAATCGATTTGGCAAAACTCTAAGGCATGGGCGAAGGTTCAAAACCTTCAAACTGCAAGTGACGCGGCTCAGGTAAGGGCTGCTGTTAAGGAACTCATGGGAGCTGCCTGGACGCAGCGTGTTCTCGGGTTTTAAACCCGACGCTTAATGTGCCTCTATCCAGGATGCCTTAAAAACATCCTGTTATCTGAGGGTGATTGTTCTCCTTCTCTCTTTGGCGGCTGGTGGTAGAAAACCCCCAGCCGCCGCTTTATTTGCGAAAGAATTTAAAAGAGAAAATCACGATTCAAACGACTCGGTTTTGATTTGCTCGCTTGCGACACCGTGGGCCCGAGCAACTTCACTGGTTAAATCCATGATGGCCGTCGGTCCGCAACTCATGAAGGTTACGTTCGCGAAATTCTTTCCCACAACGCATTCAATCATCTCGCGATTAATACGTCCCTGCCAAAAATCCTGGGAAGCTCCACTATCTCGCGAGAGTGTTGTATAGACTTTACAACCGGACTTTCCGGCAATTCTTTTGAGATCGTCCCATAAAATAAGATCTTCGCGACTACGATATGAAACCAGAAGTGACATTTTTTGGGGAGCACCAACTGAGCCTACGCGATTTTCAAACTCACGCATGATACTGACAAAAGGAGTCACGCCGCTTCCGGCTGCCACCATGACGAGATGCTCCAAGTCTTTCTCAGACTCATAAATAAACCGCCCAATTGGGCCTCTTGCCCTCAGAATATCACCGACCTTCACATGATCACAAAGCCAGTTTGAAATAAGGCCTTTATCAACACGCTTGACCGTAAATGCACAGGTGTCTAGCTGGTTGGGAGACGACGACATGGTGTAGCTTCGAACAACAGGTTTCTCTGCGATGCTGTCAAATCGAAACGTTAAATACTGACCTGCCCAGTAGTCCCAGGGTCTAGCGCCCTCTTCAGCATCGACCATGACAAAAGTTTTGGTGTCATGTGTCTCTTCGATTACCTGGGTGACTTTTAAATTCATCCAGCCACGTTTAACCCGTCGGTTTGTATTATCCATTTTAAAACCTCTACCTTGGAGCTGACTGGAGGGCCTTAGAATATTCTTCCACGAGCCGCTTCACCAATGTCTCACATGAGGGAATGTCTTTGATCATTCCAGCCACTTGACCGATTTCTAATTCACCGTTATCGAGATCACCATCTAGCATTCCAGCCTTCGCGCGGCCCTTGCCAAGGTGGGCTTGCAAATCCTCGGCAGTGGCGCAACGCTCCTCAAGTTTATTGATTTCATCATAGAACTTGTTCTTTAAAAGACGGACCGGAACCGTTTTTTTCATGCTGAGCATCGTCGCTGTTGGCGACGCAGAGATGATCGCTTGCTTGAAGTTTTGATGGGCAGAACTCTCGATTGTCGCGGCAAATCGACTACCAATTTGCACGCCTGAGGCTCCAAGCATCATGGCAGCTGCCATCTGCCTGCCGTCAGCAATACCGCCAGCCGCAATCACAGGAATCTTCACAGCATCAACCACTTGTGGGATCAGCACTAGCGTTGTGATTTCATCGCGACCATTGTGCCCGCCCGCTTCAAACCCTTCCGCCACAACCGCATCAACTCCAGCATCTTCACATTTTTTCGCCAGATCTGGCGTAGACGTTACATGGACGACAGTACAACCATTTGATTTGAGCATGGGTGTATATTTCTTAGGACTGCCCGCTGAGGTGAAAAAAATCTTGATACCCAGCTCTAAACATACGCCAATTTGCTCCTCAATGCCGTGATACAAAAGGGGAAGATTCACCCCGATTGGATTATTGGTCAGAGATTTAGCTTTTAGAATGTGTTGCTTGAGAAGATCAGGTTTCATGGATCCAGCACCAATCAACCCCAAAGTACCTGCATTGGCGGCCGCAGCGGCAAGCTTGCCTCCAGAAACCCAAACCATTCCAGCCTGGATGATGGGCGTACGGATCCCAAAAAGCTTGGTGATGGAATTCTTTGAAAAATTGACTTCACTCATTTTGACGTCTTTCTAACTATCGCACTGTGATCTATAGGTTACGCGGATTAAGACACTAAACTCAACATGAAAAACCAGTGACTCTCATTTTAAAACAAGCAAATCCTCTTCACTTGAGAGGCGAAGTTCATCACCTTTGGTCAGCACATCTTGATTGATCCGCACAAGGTCGCCACGTGCAACTTCTGGGTAATGCTTAAAAATCTTTTTTTGCCAGGACAAAAACTCACGGGACGATCCGCGGCATACGAGCTGTTTTGCATAGCCTTTGTATTCCAGTAAATCACCCGTTACTCGAGCCAAAGGAACAGCCTGATGGTTTGGAGGTATTTTTTTGAACATCATCCAAGCACATGGTAACGTCCCGTTTTTCATCGGTAGATGATCTTCTATGGCCTTAAGCCAAGCTGGCTGACGCCAAGTAAAACGATCATGGCACCAGTCGCGCTCCCCGGCTAGTAGCATGGGGCAAGCTGCCGTGTGGGTGCAAGGCCCCCAGACAAACCAACCGTGCTCCATAAGCTCTGATCTTAATGCTTGAAGGCGTCTCGCGTCATCTTTGGTAGAAGGCTCAATCATCATGAGACCATCGCAGTTGTTTACCCAGCTTGGAAGATGCTCCAGCTCAGTGAACGAATAGGAAAAAATAGCCAGCGTCATGGGCTTTATCTGCGTCGTAGATACCGCACTCTGCCAGGATAAGGGCGTTAGGGAAGCCTTCGCCAATTCACTGTGGACTGAAATAGCCTCAGGTGACTGCTCTAGGCATAAAGCAGATTTAAACCGGAGACCGAATGCGTCCAGCGCATGGGACACACTGCCAAGACCGCTGCCAAAGTCGATGTAGTGATCAAATCCATCAAAAAAATTAAGTTGTTGCCCGCGCCTCAAAACGCCACAAGCCCGCCACCAATTAAGTGGCAGGTAGTAGATCAAATATGCAACTTGGGCCCAGTTTTCATGCCAAGGAGTAGACTTTTCTGGATGCTTAACATAGAAGTCAGACAACCGTTTGACTGCGGCGGCGAGTGATTTGTGATCACCGGAATCGACGCCAAGCTTTTTCAGTAAACGCTGCTGTTCATCGCGCAAATTATTTGGAAACACCAGGGTCTGCATTTAATGAAACCTTCTGCTAACAAAAATCCAAACGCAGACTTCACCGATCGCTGCCTGGCCCATTGGACCAAAGAGCGTCTAACGAAGCTTGTTGGCCAGCACAAGTATCACGTTCTGCCTACGAACGCACCCCTGCTTCTCAGGACTCTAGGCCTGCTTAACAGTGATGGCTCAATGTCAGCTGATAGCACTAGAAAGTTCATCCAAATCAATCATTTACTTGCTCTGTTTCGGCTGGCCCTGGAAGACCTCAATGGGCGCCATAAAAAGGTTCGTATCCTTGACGCAGGGTGTGGAAGCTCCTTTTTGACCTTTATCCTAGCTTGGGCCTACCGGGAACTGTGGCGTCATGACGCCCTCCTAGTTGGGGTGGACTCCAACGCAAACCTGATCGCCAAAAATAAGACATCGGCCGAGAGTTTAGACTATTCAGGTATCGTGCAATTCGCACAATCAACCATCGGAGACATAAATTGGTCCGCGATCCTGACGGATCTGGGTGAATCCGTGGACGAGGAACCAAAAAAATCTCGGCCCCACGCTGTGGTCGCCCTTCACGCCTGCGACACAGCTACAGATGATACAATCGCTCTCGGCATCAAACTGCAGGCTGACTTTATAGCGGTCGCTCCCTGCTGCCAGGCAGAACTTGCAAGACAATGGAAGGACCTTGGGGATCAGAATCTGCCTCACGCCCTAAAGCCAGCGTTTAAAAATCCACATCTTCGGCGCGAACTTGCAGCGCATTTTACTGACCTTGCAAGAGTTCTGATTTTGAGGGGCCACGGCTATGAGGTCACCACAACTGAATTTACCATGAGTCACGCGACGCCAAAAAACACTTTGATTCTTGCTACGCGCAGAGGCTCTTTTCTTAAAGAAGCGCAAGATGAGTATTCAAAACTTGCCGAGTGGATGGGTGACTGCCAAATATCCCTTGCGAACAAAGCACCATTTTAAACCATTTCTTCGTACGGCTTAATTCAGAACCTTCATCAACTCTTTGACCCGTTTCACATCGACTGGATTTTCCACGCGTCCATCTTTTTTCAAAGATGTCCCCACAATAAATCCCCAAGCCTTTGATTTAAAATCCCTAATATTGGAAGCATTCACCCCGCTACCCAAGATCACTGGCGCGTCACCTGCAGCAGCGACAACGTCGGCTAGTGTCTGTGCGTTAATTGGTTTACCTGTGCCTGCTCCCGAAACGATGACCGCATCTGCAAGAGCCCTTTTGATCGTATCTTCCACTTCATCTTTAAGTGGCCTCGGAGCTAACGGCGCTGAGTGCTTCACATCAATATCTGCAAGAATCTTAATGTGGTTGGCATTTATTTCAGATCGGTAACGTAGCAAGTCATGGGCAATGCCTTGAATGACACCTTGATCTGTAACCCTCGCACCAGTCAACACATTGACCCTTATAAAATCAGCACCTGACGCCACAGCAACGGCCAAAGCGCTCAGTCCATCATTTCTAAGCACATTAATACCTAAAGGCAAGTTTACTGTCACTCTGACCTCGCAAGCCACGGCCGTCAGCATGGCCACCACATGGGCTGGCACTCGACCAGGGAAAAACGGCACGTCGCCAAAATTTTCCATCATTAGACAATCAACGCCACCGTCACTAAGTGCTTTCGCATCTTTGACGACGAAGTCTTTTATTTTTGAGAATTCACTGCTTGCCAATGGCGCGCCAGGCAAGGCCGGCACGTGCAACATGCCAATGACGGCGTGACGTTTTTTTGGAGCAAGATTATAAATACTATTTTTGGTCATAAAACTAAGTCCCACGTTTAATGCATTTCTCAAGCATCTCGAAAAATTTTACCAAACCCTACTGCCGACATGCTGAGGCTACCGTAAGTCCAGCCAGAATATAGCTCCACCAGATCCTCTCCCCAGGCACTGGC
>JBIJBX010000090.1:0-9050 GCA_044344995.1 Oligoflexales bacterium
TGGATGTTCTCGCTACATTGGATGAAAAGTTTCCCAAATACTCTGATATTGAGAGACGTACGTGGGTTAAGCGGTTTTTCTCTTTATGGTGTAGAAATCAATGGAAACGCGAGCGCTATGCTCCAGGGTTTCATTTGGATGACGAAAGTTTAGATCCTAAGACCTGGTGCCGTTTTCCAATTTTATCTGGCGCATTCGAGGATGATTTGCTGGAGCTTGATTTAAGGTGAAGTCTGCCCTACTGGTGATTGATATCCAAAACGATTTCGTGCCAGGGGGTGCCTTGGCTGTGGCAGATGGCCATGCTGTCGTTGATGTAGCCAATCAGTTTATAAAAAATCACAACGAATGGTTTGATTATGTGGTGGCGAGCCAGGACTGGCACCCTGCTCCGCATAAATCATTTGCTTCGCAGCATCCGGGTGCAAAACCTGGAGATACAATTGATTTGGGCGGGGTGAGCCAAATTCTTTGGCCTGATCACTGTATTCAAGGCTCAAGCGGTAGCCAATTTGTTCAAAACTTACGAAGTGACCACTTTGACAAAGTGATTCAAAAGGGGACCCATACTGACCGCGATAGTTACAGCGCATTTTTTGATAATGCCGCATCGTTTGATCAGACAACGATGATGATCGCGGCGCGGTCCGGTGATACGGGGCTTAACGATTGGCTACAAGCTCACGACGTGAGCAACTTGACTGTCCTTGGCCTGGCTACAGATTATTGTGTTCTATTTTCAGTGATGGATGCCCTGAAGTTGGACTACCATGTGACCGTTGTTATTGATGGGTGTCGTAGTGTTGATGTAATGCCTGGTGATGGGCAGCGTGCTTTTTCAACGATGAACAAGGCAGGAGCTCGTTTGATCACGAGTTCGGATCTTATTTGTGAGTTACAAAAAAGAAAGAATCCTTAGGCAATGCTATCAGAAAATCAAAGTCGATTTTTGGACGTCCTTCTGGGGAGTGGGGCGCTTAGATTTGGATCCTTTAAAACCAAATCCGGACGCATGTCTCCCTTTTTTTTAAACTCTGGGGCTTTTGATCATGGCGCTCTTTTGCAGCAGGTGGCTCAATGTTATGCCGCAAGTATCATCGATTTCATCAAGTCAACCGGCTTATCGGACGTCCATTTATATGGCCCAGCCTACAAGGGAATAACTTTGGCCGCGGCCGCAGCCATGGAAACAGCAAGGATAACGGGTAGGCAAGTGCCTTTTACGTTTAATCGCAAAGAAGTGAAAGATCACGGCGAAGGCGGTATTTTCGTGGGTCGAAAGTTAACGGATGAATCAAAGGTGCTCATCATTGAGGATGTGATGACTGGTGGCACCAGTGTTCGCGATACAATCGACATTTTACGGCCTGTTGGCGCAAAGATTTGTGGTGTCCTCATAGGTGTTGACCGTTTGGAGCGTGGATTAGGTTCAGAGCGTGCATCGCGAGAGATTTCTGGGAATTTTAACGTACCGGTTCATGCCATTCTAACCATTGACGAAATCGTGGGTGCTCTTTGGAAGGATGGCAAACCCGTTGAACGCCTCGGTAAAGTCTGGATTACGAGTGAATTAAAATCCGAGATTGATCGGTACAGGTCTGAGTGGGGCTCTTAAAGTTCCGATAACAAGTTGACCTCAACCTCGACAGCACTTGCCAAACGGTCAAGTTGTGCCAAAAGACCGCGACATGGTTTTGGGCGTTTTGCGCTATTTATGGCGTCTGTTTTCTGTGAAGGAGCTGCCGTGCTAGAGTAAATCAACCGTAGGTGAGGTTGATCTCGTGATGCCTGGGGGCTTTGATCTTTTTCATACAATTTGCCGTTGGTCATATTCACCTCGACGCGATACCATGATTATCGGCGTGAGTTATTTATAGTTGATAGGCAAAAACTGCCTGTACATTCTGATTTGGAAACCTATCTTTTGGCAGCAGACTCCACTAGAAAACTATCGACTAATGATATCGGCGCTATGTTTTATAGTAACGTGATGGCCATTGTCCTAGGCTTAATTTTTGGTTTAAATTCTAGCCTAGTCTCGCCTGTGGTTATGGAGATGTTTAGCGTTTTGGCCATGCTTCCGGTGACGCTTATCAAGGGTTTTGCTGGACCTTTGCTATTTCTGGCTATTTGCCTAGGCTTTATGTCGGATCAACCGGTTTTACCAGGCGTCCGTAAGTTATTCCTGATTTGTCTGACGAATGCGTTTTTCGCCGTAATTATTGCACTTTTTTTGGTGAATATTTTGCGCCCGGGACAACACTTGATTGATCTAGTGTCCTCAATCTCTGCTTCAAATCTAGTTGGTCAAACACTTGGTACAAAGTCGGTTAGTTGGGTTGACGCAGTGAAATCGATTGCCCCAGATTCAATTCTCAGTCCATTTCTGAGTAATAATATTCCCGCTATTCTCACCTTGGCGATTCTTGTCGGCGTGGGTGCTCGTCTGCAGGGTCGAACAGAGGAGGGGTGGCAGCCATGGTTTACAAAGTTGCGAGACGGGATTGAGATTGCTCTTGGTATTGTCTCCAAGGTGTTGCTGATTATCTTGAAGTTGATGCCGCTAGCGATCTTTGCCGCGGTCGCAAAGGCAGTGGGATCTCACGGTGTGGGTGTTTTCAAGGGCCTATCTTGGTACGTTGGGGTAACGGTTTCAGGCATGCTGTTACAGGTGTTTTTGGTCTATCACCTCTGGATTATGCAGCGGGCAAGGCGCTCTCTACGAGAGTTTTGGCGATACGCAAAAGTTCCAGTTCTATATGCTTTTGGTGTAAATAGCAGTTTATCGTCTTTACCGGCGACGTTGTCGGCACTTGATCAGTTGGGTTGTTCCAAGGCGTCTTCGCGTTTGGGCGCTTGTGTTGGAACGAATTTCAATAATGATGGAATTTTACTGTACGAAGTTGCGGCTGTACTGATGTTGGCGCAAGGTTTTAATTTCGACTGGTCCATAATCAATCAGGCTGGTGTAGCCTTATTGTGCGTGATGGCTACTCTCGGCGTTAGCGGTTTCCCCGAGGCAGGCATCGTGGCATTATCCCTAGTTCTTCCCATGGCAGGATTGCCGGTAGAGTTGATTCCCCTTTTACTGCCCGTTGATTGGTTCGTGGCGCGCTGCCGAAGCGCAACTAATGTGGTCAGCGACATGACCGTTTCTTTGGCTATTGACGGGCCAAAACTTGAATCTGCAAAAGGCTAACGTCACTCTTCAGTGAAGATTGAGCCTCGCAGAACCGCCTGCTTTGGTTTCTGAGGCTTTCTTTTTGTGATGCCATTCTCGTCACAAAGTAGGTAATCAAAAAATCCTTTGTAACGATCAATGCCTGCTTCGCGAACTGGCCGTCCCACTACGATTGGTTTGTTGTCAGAGTTTAGACCCATCGCTGGACTGGCGAAAGCGAACAATGTACTGGCATGTTTTGAGCGATTGACGTCTAGCTGATCGTCGAGCCATTCCGCAAGCGGTGGCTGTTTCCAGACGCCTTCGGTGTAGCACCAGTCCTTAGGGCGTTCTAACATGGGGCAGGGTGAACTGTGAGGGCAAGGGTAAAGTGCCTGATAACCATGCCCGCAGAGTGTGTCACGGAGTTCCATTGCAGGTCGCGACATGAACTCTAAGGCGGGCTCGGCCACGAAAATTAAACAGGACTCTTTACGTTTAATGTGATTGGTCATCAAAGTTAGTAGTTTGCGGCGCGCCGGGGCATTCTTCACTAGTTCATTCCACACGTACCCGAGCAGATAAATATGCACCGTGTTCTCACCCTCTTTTGAGGTGAACTGTTTTGCCTCGAGGTCTTCAATATTTTTTCGACTCGTTTTGGCTTTTAGCCCCGCAGCCTCAGCAAGAATTTTGGCCGCATCAAGCAACGGTCCACAGGAGTCGATCAGAAAGTAATCTCCCGTTACATCCAACGCCAGGGACATGGCCGCAGTTCCACAGCCTATGTCGTACACTCTGACCTTCTTGCCTTTAAGTTTGGCTTTCCAGTCATGGCGGGAGTTTGATCGGTTGTAGAGCTCACTGGCTCTGGCAATATTTGGTAGGTGAAAGCCAAATAAGTAGGCGACCACAGACTCTTTGTTGTTCATTAATTTACGGGAAAGGTCCTCCCGACGCTGTGTATAGATCTCCCAAATTTCGTGGACTGTGCGTTTACAGGCCTTAAAGATGGCTTTGAAAGTGGCTTGCGGAGTTTCCTGGGAGCGTTGAAATCCCTTGGGCGTTCGACCGAGGTGATTGACGGTGGTTATGAAGGCCTTTAATGAGTCTGATTTCATTAATAAAATCCAAGTTACGCAAGTTCTTTACGACCGTCGATGACAGTGGTAAAACCGGGGGTCGTAGTTACATGTTGCGCAATGACAAGCCAACTCCGCCTTTTACCGCTAACTAAGAGTACACCGTGAGTGAGTCTGATAAAACAGAGAATAGCAATGCAGCGGCACAAAATCGCCTTCTTCATATTGGGAAACCAGCCTGGCTGAAAACACCCATCCCTACGGGTGAGACTTATTTCAACATTAAAAGAGATCTTCGAGGGCGAAAGCTTTATACGGTTTGCGAAGAAGCCAAATGTCCAAATATTGGTCAATGTTGGAATACCAACACGGCGACCTTCATGGTGCTTGGTGAAGTTTGCACGCGAGGTTGCAGATTCTGTAATGTCAAAACGGGTAATCCCGGTGGCTGGCTTGATGATAATGAGCCGAAGCAGGTAGCGGAGAGCTCTGCACTCATGAAATTAAAGTATGTCGTGATCACAATGGTGGATCGTGATGACCTGCCAGATGGTGGAGCGGCCCATGTTGCACGTGTGATTCGTGAAGTGCGGGCGCTGAATCCCGGTATCGTGATTGAGCTTTTGGCCGGCGACTTCAAAGGCAGTCCTGAGGCGATCAAAACCATCTTGGCCGAAAAACCGGAAGTCTATGCCCATAATATCGAGACTGTTGAGCGTTTATCACCACGGGTGCGAGATGCTCGGGCAAGTTACCGTCAGTCGGTTGAAGCCCTGAGCCTAGTTCGCCAAGTAGCCAACTACCGGGTTATCACGAAAAGTGCCATCATGCTGGGTCTTGGCGAAGAGGAAACCGAAGTAAGAAAAAGTCTGGGTGACTTGCGGGAGGCTGGTGTTGAGTTCGTCAACATCGGACAATACATGCGGCCCACTAATAAACATCTGGCCATCAAACGGTTTGCTCACCCTGACGAATTTGCCAGGCTGAAAGATTACGCGGAGTCGATTGGTTTTCTGGCAGTCGCCAGTGCGCCCCTTGTCCGTTCGTCGTACAAAGCGCATGAATACTATGCCAACGGTATGGCAAAGCTTAACCAAATTGGCGATGTTAGCCGCTAAATCGGAGCGCGATTTGTGATTTTTTTTCGCGCCATCGCTTGGTTACCACGATCATTTCTACCGGTTCTCGTTGGTTTGATCTCTGGTCTAACGCTGTTTTTCAGTAAGCGCGATGCCAGGATTATTGCGCAGAATGTGCAGAGAGTTTATGGATTAACGGCAATCTCTAACTTTTCTGCCGCGTTTGTTCGGCAAGTTCTGACTTGCCAAACATTTTTGGCGTTAGAAACAATTCGGTATATTTTTCGGCCCGATACGGTTGTTATCGAAGGGTTGGATCGTGCGAAAGCAATGCTTGAGAGAGCATCGGAAGATTCTGGTGTGGTCATTATAGCCGCCCACCACGGTGCCTGGGAGCTGGCCGGGCATTGTGCGGCGAAGTTTTTAAAAGGGGATTTTTATGCGCTCGCAAAGCCAAGCAGATCGCGTTGGTTTACCAAAATATTAAATGAGTTTAGAAATCGGTTGGGTATGCGCGTTTTATGGACCGACTCCAAGACGCTGTTAAAGGAGATGATGGCTGTAGCCAATCAAAAAAACCATCTTGGTTTTGTCATGGATCAGCGTCCTGCGAAAAAAGGCAGCGGCTACGCCTGTGAATTCTTGGGGGTTGCCGGTACTCAGATCGTTCAAGGACCGGCCATGATGGCTGCAAGAAAAAATATGCCCGTCGTCGGCATCCACGTGGTTCGGCTGGGGCTTTGCCGGTATCATTTCTTCACAACCGATGTGCTTGCGCCAAATCATGGCGAGACGGATGAGCAGAAAATTACTCAGCTGATGGCAGAAGATTTGTCACAGATGATTCTTCGGTACCCCGAGCAGTGGGCATGGAATTATCGGCGTTGGAAGTAATTTTTTGAGATTTTGAGTTATCAAATGGCGCTGCAAAAATTAAAGAAATTAGCTTTTTCTTTTTGGGGCTGTTCCTTGCTTGCCGATCTTCTTGCCTCTGACATTACTTGCGGATGTTAGCGCTTGTTCCAGCGTTTTTGACAATTCGCGCAAGATTTTTTGCCTGTCACTTTCAGTTGCGCCAGGGATCTCTCCCAATGCGATCATGCCGGCGTCTTCACAACCACAAAAGCTCCAAACGTTGTCACCCATGGTCATGGCCATGGCATCCATGAGGCCATTTTTTTCGTACTCAGTGACGGATGCGCCCATCGTGGTGATCAACTGAACTTTTTTGCCACTCAATAGAGGTGTGATGCCCGTTTGCTGAGAGTGTTTAAAGGCAAACCCATTGAGAAGCGTGCGGTCAACCCATCCCTTCAAAATCGCAGGGTAACCCGTCCACCAAAGTGGAAAGATCAGGGTAATCAATTCGGCATTGGCAACAAATTTTTGCTCCGATTGAATGTCTTTGGGCGTTTTACCCTGGCGCAGGGTGTCAAAATCCTTGGCAGAAAGGACGGGGTTGAAGTCTAATTTGTAAAGATCGCGAATCGAGACCTTGTTGCCATGTTTTTTTGATATTTTTGCGAGATGTCTGCAAATTGCGCCCGAAAAACTTTTGGGATTTGGGTGTGCATAAACGATCAAGTGATTCATGTGTTCTGGAACCTCCGAGGAAGCGTTCGATGCTAACATCAATTTATTAATTCTGCTAGACTCTAGAGTCATGGATCGAATCGGGGGTGCTTGTGAATTTCATTAAAAATTTGCTCACAAAACCATGGTTTGTAGTGTTTGCGGAGTCGACTTTGGCCGCACTCGCTTTTGTTACCGCAGATACGACGCGAGCCTCTCTTTGGGTTGGGGTGTTTATTGTTTCGGTTGGCGCCAGCCTCTACACATGGGCGGCGTTTTATTACACGGGTAGTCGCGAGGCTGGGTTCGGATTTGGCGGCCCCTATAGAATCGTTCGCTATCCAATTTTGCTTTCCAGATTTTTGATACTGCTCGGTTTGCTGATTGCCACAAGAAGTCCCTGGTTGTTTCTTCTAGCCGTCGTTTTAATGGCGCCATTTTACCGTCAGCTGGCCCGAATAGAAGATCAGAAGGTTCAAGAAGCACTTGGTCCACTCGCAATTGAATACAGGGCATCTGTCTCGGGATTTATTCCTCAACTGCTTCCGGTTCGTATGATGGGGCTTGGTAGTCAGGGACGGCCAGTTAATTTTTCATGGAAGATGCTTTTCTGGGGAAGTCCACTAGTGGCTGGTGGTTTATGGGCTGTGCTCGCGATCTGTTTTATTTGGCAGTACATTTTTACGGAACACTTCATGTTGGATTGGCAATGGCGATTGATTGCATCGGGTATCATCGTTGCTACGAGCACCCTGATATATAAATACGCACATCAACTGGGCCTTCGAATGTCATGAATCAGGTTTTGTGGGTTTCATTTCCCGAAAAGTCCTGCCGGCATCTAGGTTCTGGGATGGGTTACAGACTCCTTTCTAAGCTCTCAGAAACACAGAAAAAATTCTAATTTTACGTCAATTTCAATTGGGATTGCGGCAATCGACGACCCGTGGCAGTATGGGCTCTTGTTTAGGGGTATTTTTGCAAATAGGAGGCACTCAGCATGCCGGCTCCGCGTACATCACCATTTCCTGATTTTTTTCATATTAATGATCTTTTAACAGAAGAGCAGCGCCTCGTTGGTCAGTCGGTCCGCGACTTTGTAACTAAGGAAATTAATCCTATCATTGGCCAGTGCTATCTTGATGAGAGGTTTCCGACCGATAAAATTTCTAAGATTGGCGAACTTGGCATCTTGGGTGGAAATCTAAAGGGACATGGACTTGCCGGGATGGACCAGATCAGCTACGGCCTAGTTATGAAAGAGCTAGAGCGTTGTGATTCTGGCTTACGAAGTTTCGCATCCGTACAGGGCGCGCTCGTCATGTATCCAATTTATGAATATGGTAGTGAAGAGCAAAAAGCCCAGTGGTTGCCTAAGTTGGGCCGCGGTGAAGTCATCGGCTGCTTTGGGCTGTCTGAATCTTACGGTGGCTCTGATCCTGGCGCGATGAAAACAACGGCCGTGTTGAAGGGTGACAAATGGATCCTGAACGGCTCCAAGATGTGGATTACCAACGGTAACCTCGCACAGATTGCGATTGTCTGGGCCAAAACCTCAGAAGGTATCCGTGGCTTTATTGTTCCGACAAATAGCAAGGGTTTCACTGCGCGCAAGATGACCGGTAAGCTTTCGCTTCGGGCTTCTGTGACGTCAGAGCTCTACTTCGATAACGTCGAACTTGATAAAAATGCGTTACTACCAAAGTCGACGGCCGGCTTGAAATGTGCGTTATCATGTCTGACACAAGCTCGTTACGGGATTGCGTGGGGCGTCCTCGGGGCGGCCGAAGCCTGTTTTGACGAAGCCGTTAACTATGTTAAAGATCGTGTTGTATTTGATAAGCCGTTGGCTGCGAAGCAATTGATTCAAGCCAAACTTGCCAATATGGCAAGCCGTCTCACCCAAGCACAATTGCTTGCGTTTAGGCTTGGGCAATTGAAACAATCAGGCGCTTTGCACCACACCCATGTGTCGATGGCAAAACAGAATAACTGTCTTGCGGCCCTAGAAATAGCTAGAACATGTCGAGACATGCTGGGCGGCAATGGAATCATGATTGAATACCAAGCCATGCGACATATGGCTAACCTTGAGACGGTTTATACGTATGAGGGTACTAACGATATTCATCTACTGATTGTCGGTGCTGAAATCGC
>JBIJBX010000091.1:0-9048 GCA_044344995.1 Oligoflexales bacterium
TGGATCATTGAGATTAGCCCACATTTCCATCGTGAAGGCACCGTTAAACTTTAATTCATCTCCAGGATTTTCAATCGTGACAGAACTGCTACCATCAAACTGCCCACTACCGCTTCCAAACTTCAAATCCGCAGCCGTGATCTGAGCAGTGCCATTGGCTGCTAAGTTTTTTTGTGCCACTGAGGAGTCGACAAATGAACTGGCATTAGTGGGGGCATCCATGTGCATCAATAATACAGTGTTGTAACCGTCGCCAAGATAACCGTTGGCCAGGGTGCTATTTATATAAAACTTTCCATCGGTGGCGCTGAGACCTGCGCAATTTGCATCAAGCCCTGGGTGGGCCATGCCAGCGATGTAACAAGTGCCTTCCGCAGGCTGGGGATCGATTGCTATGGTCACGGTTGCTGGCGACGAACTACCTCCGGAGTTGATGGCTGTGATGCTATAGGAAGCCGAGGACTCAGATACGGGAGCTCCGGAAATCACGCACGTAGATTGGTCGATCGACAAGCCAGATGGCAGCGATGGATCGACGTTACACGCAGTCAGGGGAGCACCATTTTGCTGCAAGGTCTTCGGCGCTATGGTGGTAACACTACCTACGTAAGTCTTGACGGGGCTTAAACCCTCAAAACTCAAGACCGGCGGCAACGCGTTGATCGTGATCACTAAGCTAGCCGCGGCCGATATTCCTACTGAGTTCTCTGCCGTGATCGAGTAGTTAACAGATGAGACGCTTTCAGGCGTACCGGAAATAACACACAAAGTCGGGTGCATGAACAAGCCCGCAGGTAGCGCCGGTTCTATGGAGCACGTACTAATGGCTGCCCCATTGGCTTCAAGAACACTCGGGGTGATGGTAATCACACTGCCGAATTCACCAAGAGCCGGGGAAACGCCAGCAAAGCTCACAACCGGAGCTGCGGCTTGAATGTTGAGCAATAAACTTGCTGCTGTCGATGCACCGGCGCTATTTGTGGCGATTATACTGTAAGTTCCCACAGCCGAAACAACAGGAGTTCCGGAAATCACACAAAGACTCGGCGAAATCAATAGTCCCGAGGGCAAGGAGGGGCTTGCCTCGCAAGTCGTAATCGCAGCACCATTGGAATTTAATGTGGTCGGCGTGATGGTCATGGCGTTGGCGACGCTTCCTGTTACAGGGGTAACGCCCGCATAACTCAGTATGGGCACGGAAGGATTAATATTGATGGTCAAACTCGCCGCAGCGGATAGCCCAGCAGAATTGCTCGCCGTCACGTTATAGCTCTGTGCGGATGGCACCTCTGGGATCCCAGTAATCTCACACGTTGTCTGCGAAATAGATAATCCCGCTGGCAACGCAGGTTCTACAGCGCATGCGGAAATGCTTGAGCCATTTGCACTCAGAGTCGAAGGGGTGATTGTCAGTTCATGACCGACACTGCCCGTTGCAGGCGTCACTGCGGCAAAGCTCACTATCGGTGTAGCAGGATTAATCGTAATAACCAGATCTGCTGCCGTGGATACACCGACTTCATTGACGGCGGTGATTTTATAATCTCTCGAAGACGTCGATACAGGTGTTCCTGAGACGACGCATAGTGTTGGAGAAATTGTTAATCCCGCGGGCAACGATGGCACTGCCGAACAGGCCGTGATATCAGCACCGCTATTGACGAGTGTGGTAGGACTTATGATGATGACCTGACCAACACTGCCCAATGCAGGTGTCACTCCGACGTAGCTGACTACCGGCGCAGACGCACCCACGGTGATGGCCACACTAGCTGGTGCCGATGACCCGGCGGAGTTCGTTGCAATGATATTATAAGTTCCTGACGATGGATCTGAAGGCACCCCAGAAATCGCGCAAGTGGTCTGCGAAATGGTTAATCCCGGTGGCAAATTCGGGTCAGACACACAAGACGTTATATCAGAGCCATTAGAGATGACCACATTCGGCGTGATCGTTAGGGCATTTCCAACATTGCCCGTGGCCGATGTTACACCTTCATAGCTTAACAGCGGTGCGGCTGCATTGATCGTAATTTCCAAGCTGGCTGGAGCCGATGGGCCAGCAAGATTTCTCGCAAGCACGTTGTACGTTCCTGAGGATGGAGCCTGAGGTGTCCCAGAAATTACACAGGTCGCCTGAGCAATTTCCAATCCTGCAGGCAAAGATGGTTCGATGGAACAAGCTGTAACATCACGCCCCTTGGAGCTGAGAGCAGAAGGAGTGATGGTAATGGGAGTACCAACCAATCCCAACGCTGGAGAGATTCCCTCAAAACTCAGTACCGGAACCACCAAAGAAACTTGTGCACCTTGAGGACATTTTTCTGGATTCTTCTCTGCAAAGGTTGAGTCGGCACACTCTTTTGACAGTGCCATAGTTATCTGAATGTTGTTATCGCACCCTCCAAGAAGTAAGCCTGCGGCTAACACAAAAAGACACAAGCGTGAGGCAACACGATCGTGCCAACGTTCGGTAATTTTGTTATCAACAAAAATAGCCATCTCGCAACCTTTGGGAACGCGGACTAGGTCACTTTCCCTTAACTACTTCCCTCGGATAGGCGGCGAAGGAACTTTAGACGTTTTTTTACGTTTTAACGGCCCGTATTTATTGGGTATTTATTGCATGTTTATCGACAAATCCACACTTTAAACCAGGAAATCACACCGTAGGATGAGGAATTGGACGCTCGAGATGTTGGATGGGAGCCGATCTGGCGCCTTCCATTTTTAATAGCTGGATGTAATGCCGTGCGCAGCTTTGCAAACGAGATCTTGAAGCTTGGAAGGTGAGAGGACTTTAGCGTCACTGCCAAAGCCCAAGATCCAACAAACAAGCTGGGGCGTAATGCCAACTTGGAGCTTAAGTTTGATGCTACCGTCAGTGTTACTTGTCAGAACTTGGCTTGGATGCCAGGTGCGCTCTTTGATGTATTGAGACCTAGAAGCTATAAACAAGATTTCCACAGGCTCGGTTTCGCTTGCGCGCCAGACGCCAAAGCTTGATTTGAAGTGCTCGTCCGGTGATGACACTTTTCCTGTGTAGACCCGATCAATCATCTCAGCTTTTGACATGCGAGGAAGAGCAAAGGTTTTGATGGTTTGATCCGCAAGATCTTCTGCCACGAGATAAAGACTGCGTTCTCTAAAATAAAGATAATGAGGCCCTAGCTCACGCTCCCTGTCAGTCTGGGAGTTTGAGGATTTGTAGTGAAGTCTTAGACACTGACCTTCACCGATAGCTGCATGAATGGTGTCTACCACGTCTGGATCAGAGTCGACGACCTGGGCGTCTGAAAGATCTACGTGTAGGTCTTTGGCAAGTTCATCAAGAAGACTACGGTTACGAGAACCGATTAGGTCACTCACTTGTTCAAAGAAGTGATCAAGGCCAGCAAATAAAGGATTTTTGGAGAGGGCCTTAAACTGTGCTTTGGCCAAATAAAGACCAGCCAGTTGTCTTTGAGAGATTTTTAGTACGGCTGCTTGAGATTGTCTCGCCACGCGTGGACTGATGTCGACCTTCCAGCGCACGCCTCCTTTGTCTGACTTGGAGCCAGATTCAGTGAGTGGGATTCCTGCCGCTAGAAGACCTTCAATATCGCGGTGAATGGTGCGTTTAGTGACCGAGTAGCCGCGGTCAGTCAGTTGATCTGTAATCTCGGCGGGAGATAATCCGCGTGTTCCAGCAGCTTGTAGCATCTGATGAATGACAAGCTGTCTTGATGATTGACTGTTGCGTCCTTTGGACATGATTGCGAACACTCTCCACTATACGAACATACTAGGTGGGCGCAGGACGGCCTTTCGGACAGCTGACGACACAAAGCCTTTGAAGTGATCGGAAGGGTGTGAAAAGGCTTTAGATAATCTAGCAAATAGAGCATTAAATTATAATAATTTCGTCATGTTATAATTTTGGTGAAACCCCTCTGGATATCTCGGATAAGGGGTCCTAGGATTTACGATTTTGATGTCAGCTTCCAGTTGGCGTTAGTGACAATTCTGGCTCCGCGTCGCCAGGTCATGTAGGCCAAAGCCCATTGAAGGATAACAAAGAGCCGATTTTTAAATCCGATCAAATAATAAATATGAACAAACACCCAGCCCCACCAGGCCATTGGTCCAGCAAGCTTTAGACCTTTGTACTGTAAGATGGCCCTTCGTCTTCCGATCGTCGCCATCTGACCTTTGTCTAAAAATTTAAAAGGTAGAGAGTTACCACCACTCAGTAGTCTTATGATGTTGCGCGCAGCATGTCGACCCTGCTGCATGGCAGCTGGTGCTTGACCTGGCAACGGCTCACCTTTGGCATCATCAAAGCGAACTTGATCACCCACCGCAAAAATATTTGGACTACCTGGCAACGAAAGATCTTTATTTACGATTACTCGTCCGACAGGATCAAGTGGTGCACCAAGTGTTTGATTGATAGCGGCTGGCTTCACACCGGCAGCCCAGATGACAGTGCTGGATTTAATAACTTCAGAGCCTAGGAATACTCCTTCTGAATTAATCTTCGTCACCCTTGTCGATGTCCAGACGGTGACTCCAAGCTTTTCGAGATCTCGCATGGCACGTTTTGATAGGCTCGGATCAAAACCTGACAAAATCCTATCTCCAGCCTCAATCAGGATAATGCGAGTACTCGCTGGGTCAATGTTGTCAAAGTCTTTATCGAGAGTGAACCTAGTGATTTCCCCAAGGGAGCCCGCGATTTCAACACCAGTCGCGCCGCCGCCTACAACGACAAACGTCAAAAAATCTTTTCGTTTAGCCGGATCTTTTTCGCGCTCAGCATATTCAAATGACAGAAGTACACGGCGACGAATCTCTGTTGCTTGTTCAAGTGTTTTCAGTCCGGGAGCGTAATCCTCCCACTCGTCGTGGCCAAAGTAGCTATGGGATGCACCACAGGCGAGGATAAGATAATCAAATTTAACCTTACCAAAATCGCACTCAATCTCGTTAGCCTTAGGGTCAACAGATTTCACCTCGCCCAGAAGCACGGTCGTATTCTTGAAATTTGAGACCACCGAACGAATCGGCGTAGCGATATCAGCGGGTGATAAACCCGCCATGGATACCTGGTATAGTAGCGGCTGAAATAGATGATGATTACGCCGGTCAATTAAGGTGATCTTCACGCCTGGCGTGTGCGCCAATATTTTGCAGGCCTCAAGACCGCCAAAACCGCCACCAACGATCACTATATGCTTTTCTTGAGCTGACATCTAAAGCGAGAAATCCTAACTAGAAGTAAGATAGATCGCTTCATGGTATCACATTACAAAGCTCTTGGGTTAATTTCAGTCCAAGAGCCTGAAGCCTCTCACCAAAAAGGAAACCAGCTTCGAGTTGAGGTGGATTGTTTGGGTGAGTTTGAAGAAGAATTATTTGACTGAGAATCAACGATGATGACTGACTGCTTCAAACTATTTTTACCGTGTCTAGCAATTTCATCTGTAGTCACTCGGCTGTTAGGCATGCTTAGCTGTCGGTACATGTCTGCACGGTCCCGACCAGCTTTGAATGTATCATCGACGTTCTTTGCAGGCGTCGACCACCACGATGGCGTGATCCAGTCAAAATACCCAAGATTAAAACCACTGTTTTTGGCAGTTGGGTTTGATGCAGTGTTTGAAGACCTAGGACGGATGTTGCGTTTGACTTCAGATAAGAAGGCCTGGTCGTTTTCGATTTTTTGCGCGTAGCTGGCAAATAGACTGTAGGTTTTTGGGAAGTCTTTCCTAAAGGTGTCGCGAGTACCGCCTGGCTGCGCGCTGCAGTAGTATGAATCAAAACTTTCTGCATAAACGAAGTGATCAAATAGCTTTCTTCCGCTGGCATTACCAGCTGACAGCAGACTTGCGTATGGATCAAGACTCAACTTGTCACCTTTGGCGCGAGCCTCTTCCACTTCCTTAATGAACGCGGACGAGAGGTCAAACTTGAATTTTTGAAAGTTTTCCGTGCGGCGCACAAACTCTGCATATCCTGCTTTGGAGCGAGTCACAGTCACTTCACCAGCTGCGGCGATGACTTCAGAGGTAGCACGCGCCAGCATTCGCACAAGATGATGTTGGATGACTACAGGGTCAGCTTTAAGATAAATTGCAATGCGGCCTTCCGAAGTATCCCAGCAAGCTGGGACAGCCCCACCTTCCCCTGCATAGAAATGATCTACGCCAGATAATTGTCTTTTACAAAAAGTCTCCACATCTTTACTGATACGAATGACGCTTTTATCCTGGGAGGCGAATAGTGTCATGATTTGATCTGGCACCGCTGAAAGAGCGTGCAACGTTGCGTCTTTGATAAGATCAGCGGCTTTTTGATCATCAGTAGAATCTGCGGACATCTCTATGGAGGGAAGCACAGTGCTCGTGCGAGCATTGCCTGAACAAATATTAATTTTTTTGTTACCCGTTCCAGCAAAGTTATCAAGGGACGCAAGACGTCCTTCACTTACCGATGGCTTGCAGCCTGCGAATACAAATAATGACAAAACCGAAATTGCCTGGCGTTTCATAGTGCCCCCTTAAGTGATGAGTTTTCGGTTGGATTCTTGCTTTACTTTAAGGAATTTTAACACTCTGTAATTACAGGATTTATTGTATTAAAGGGCAGGCCATTGCCCCGCTGAAAGAACAACAAAAAACCACCTCGATCCTTCATAGATCGAGGTGGTCTCGGGAAATCGTTAAAGCGAATCTTCTTTTGAAAGACTCAACTTACTTAACACCAACCTGAAGAGGCAGTTTACCAGTGAGTTCAACTTTTAGCTGAACTTTGTCGGAGATTACTTTATCGCCCAAGTTTTGGAAGAATTTTCCAGAGCCGTAGCGAACGTCAAAGTCTGTACGGTCAAACTCAAGATCAGCGGATATTTTTGAGAGTCCGCCTTTTTCACTTGCCGTTGTTGCTTTGAACGCGACTGGCTTAGTCTTACCTTTAATCGTTAAATCACCAGTTAGGTCATAAGCTGTTGGGCCTTGTTTTTTGAAAGATGTGACCTTAAGTATCGCTTCTGGGTGCTTTTCAACGTCAAAAAAATCCGGTGACGTGAGGTGACCTACAAGTTTTTTATTGTATGTTGGATCTGTGAGGTCTGTGTTTTTAATGGTTTTCATGGCAACCGCGACCACCGCAGCCGTTGGGCCATCTTTGCCAAACTCTACTTGTCCACTTTTGATGTCAACTGTGCCAGTGTGTTTACTGTCGACTAGGACTTTGGAGCCTGTCCACGTTAGCTTGCTATTCTTGGTGTCTAGTTGGTAGGTTTTTGCCATGAGAGATGTGGAAATCATGAGTGCGGATACAGCGATCAGAGCATTAAAAATTTTCATTATAGAGACTCCTTACAGTATTTAGGGTCCAACCCCTTGATTGAGAAGATAGGTAGGTTAGCATGGCGATGACGTCATGTAAAATCGGGGTGTATTTTGTGAAATTTAACGGTGGTGACAAACCTTGTGGGCAAGTTTGCACAAGGCATCATCAGAGACTACCTGCGACGTAAGCTGCGCCTGGCGTCGATCAGCATCATGTGTGTTTCGTATTGAATTCTTGCCTCTCGGCTTGCTGCACCAAATTGAACAACTTCTTCAATATGACTCACGAACTCTTGGGAGGCGAAAGCCTCTCTGGCCGCCTCGGATGGTCCACGGCCAGATGTTTTTTTCGAAGAAGTTAAAGCTTTAACCCGGTCTGGTAATAGCTGTGACAGTCGAACGTAAACCTGACGTTGCTCGCGGGCATCACTAGCAAACTGCTGGATGCGCCTGACTAATTGTTCATGCAACATTCGTAGGTTCAAAAGCCACCAGAATTTGTGTAAAAATTAACCATCCAGTCAGAGCATACCCTATCAAATGCTTTGGATCGAGTAGGTTTTAGGCGTATCATACGCGGGGTTAGCATTCCATGTGACTAAATTTATTGGAGGATTATTCTATGCAGTCTATTTTAAAGCGCTCGCTGCTCACTCTGTCGCAAATCACCCTTGGGTTGTGCGTGGCAAGTACGGCAAGCCTCGCAGAGCACCATGAAAAAGCCATGAAACCTGCGAAAGCTGCTAAAGAAGCACCAGCTAAAACGCCTGCCAAACCAGCAACTAAAACAACTTCCGCCACTCAAACTGCCCCGACTATCAAAGCAGCAACAATCATCAAGTTTGATGCCAAAGAAGTAAACGGTGCAAAGGTTTGGCTTCCCAAAGACTCCACTGCAAAAGTTGGCGAGCCTATAACCCTTGAAATCCACAACTCACTGGAAGCACCGCACGGCTTTAAAATCGAGGGTTACGTTCCTGAGACCACAATTGGCGCAGGAGAAACCAAGAGCTTCACTTTCACACCTAAAGCTAAGGGCGTTCTAAAAGTCATGTGTCACCTTCACCCAGCTCACGTTGGCGCTGAAATCAAAGTGCAATAATCAGATCCGAGTAAAAAGTTATTTAAACTGGGGTGCTGTTAAACAGCGCTCCATTTTTTTGCCCACTTCAGTGCGTCACTAATGCCCTGCTCTATGGACATCTCAGTACGCCAATTTAGGAGTCTTAAGGCTGAGTCGGCGCTAGCGAAACTTCCTGCTACGTCGCCAGGTCTAGGAGGAGCTTCACGCTTATTAATCGTCGCTTTATAGACACGTTCAAATGCTGCAACTAACTCACGAACAGTGACACCCTTGCCAGTGCCAAGATTAATGACGCGGTAATTTTTCGAAGCACTCGTCGAGTCACTTGAAGCAGCCGCAGTGCCACTAAACACCTGATCAAAATTTTCGATAGCTTTAACGTGGGCTCGCGCCAGATCCCAAACATGAATGTAGTCTCTGATGCCACTTCCATCCCTTGTGGGCCAGTCGGTTCCGGTTATTTCAAAACAGGGGCTTTTTCCAAGGGCAACACTGACCAGCCTGCCCAGCACATGGGTAGGCTCTTTAACATACGCGCCAGTTCGCATCTGAGGATCGGCACCGATGGGATTAAAGTAACGAAGAGCAATTCCTCTGAAACCATAGGCCTCACAAAAATCCCTGAGCACC
>JBIJBX010000092.1:0-9047 GCA_044344995.1 Oligoflexales bacterium
CCTGTACCGCTGGGCGGAATTTGCTGCTCAAGGTTATCGGTTTTTTTTGCGTTATTATCCGTCACCAGCCCGCACCCTTTGACTTGGTTAAGACCTTCAAAACCATACAATCCAGACGGTTAGGTATCGGAACATTGGGAGCACAGCCATAGGCGGGCGCATTACCTGCGGACTTCAAAACATATAACCAGCTGAAATTTTTGTATTATTTTGCAATTGCCGCTGGATTTGCTGCTTCCCCCGGGGTTATTCCGTCGCCCCCCTAGAACAAAAGCATCGGATTTGTTAAGAGGAAAGGCCTTTAAGGTTGAGGTTTTAAGCACTAGCAGGAGATCGTTTCATGGCGACTTTGGAATTTCGTGGCGAAACCATCACAGACAATCAAACCATCAAAAGTGTACTTGCCAACTACGGTATTCCATTTGAACGTTGGGAAACCAGAGAACTGGCCGATAGCAGTCCAGAGGGTGTGCTCGCTACATACAAAACTGAAATCAGTAAATTGAAAAAAGAGCGAGGCTACCTGAGTGAAGATGTTGTCGCACTAGACAAAACAACAGAAAACTTGAGCGGACTGTTAGCGAAATTTTCTGACGAACATCATCACACTGACGATGAGGTCAGATTTACTGTCGCCGGTGAAGGTGTTTTTGAAATCAACGTTACAGCCGAAGAACGAGTCAAATTCACGGCTCAGCCTGGGGATCTCATTGTAGTCCCAGCGTGGCGTCGCCACCTTTTTTATTTAACAGCAGTACGATCGATTCGCTGTATCCGCTTGTTTAAAGATATGAGCGGCTGGGCAGCCATTTATCCGTATGAAAAAGAAGGCACCACTGAGAGAAGACAACATTTTGCGCAATAATTTGACTTTGATAGATCAAGTGCTGGCAAAATAAACATTTTTTAAATTCCGAATTTTTTTGCTTTTCTACCCTTGACTTTCAGCAGCCCATAAAGCAAAAATGTCGGTCCATTTCAGACACCCTTCGGCAAAGATTCCCCTTGAGAGAATGACTTGTTGGGCTCGGGCAGTGAAGCTGTGGATAAGCTGTGACTTATTCACCTGGCGTCCACATGTTATCGACAGGCTGTCCACAATTTATCCACACGCCCTTAATTCTTTTAAAACACCGTAATTGTTGGATTTTTAAAGATCTCCCATGCGCCGAGGACTGATCTGGTGATCCATACTAATTCCCAAGAACCCCCCAATATAAAAGTTCCCGCCCGTAAATTATGAATCAACCACCAAGCTGTGGGAAAATATCAGCATATATCCAACTAAAGTCCCACCCGCCGCGACGAGAGGTTATGCCAAGGACTCAGCTACTTGAAATTTTGAAGGATCGAAGTCGTTGGCCCCGCCGGGCGCAAACGCTTTTCCACTATTTACGTATTTGTGGACAAGATGCCTACCGAAGTGATTTGAGCACTCAAGCGTCGGCCATGGCCTATGTGACACTGTTTTCTTTAGTCCCAAGCCTTGCGGCAACCTTCACACTCCTTGGTTTGTTTTTGCCGATACTAGGCGAAAACAGCAACCTCATGAATGAGGCCAGGCAGTTTCTCTTTAAATATTTGGCAACCGGGTCAGGTAACCTCGTCGTCGAGTATCTTGAAAAATTTATTGGCGACCTCGACTTGCGCCGCATAGGCGCTTCGGCTTTCGTTGGTCTTCTCGTAACTTTGATCATCCTATTGCACCAAATCGAAGGCGCCCTGAATCGTATTTGGATGGTGAACCAAGCAAGGAAAACTTTGACGAGGTTTATTTATTTTTGGCTTTTTTTAACTCTTGGTATGTTTTCGGTCAGTATTTTGATCGGCCTTAGTACCAGTTACTCGGTCACTGCATTTATCACGAAAAAAACTCTGGCGGCTGCTGATAGGGCGGAAAATATTCCGCTCATTGGCATGGTATTTAACTGGGTCTTCACCTGCTTTATATTCTTTTTAGCTTATAAAATTATACCAAACTGTGAAGTCAGGAGCCGTTCGGCACGAATTGGAGCGTTGATAGCAGGCACTCTCTTCTACGTCATCAGTAAATGGTACGGGCTCTACGTCACAAGCTTTGCCAGTTACAAGACCATCTACGGCACTCTCGCTGCTATTCCTATCTTTCTTTTGTGGATTTACCTTTGTTGGGTGATTTTGCTACTGGGCGCTCTTCTGGCCTGGCGTTGGCAAACAGGTTGGCCGCCGCTTGAGGAGGAAAAAACGATTGAATCCACGTTTTCTCCCGTCGATGAACAGCGAAACCACAGCATCAGAGCCATTTTACCAACTATCTCCCTTGTGGCCATATATGATCGTTTTCGCGATGGTCAACCAACTGATGTCACGTCTTTGGTTGAGGATCTTCGCTTACCATTTGGTTGGGTTCACGAGTCGGTCGAGTTTCTAAAGGCCGCGGGATTGGTAGCGAATGCACAGGTGATGCAAGCCGACAAGACTGCAGCTGAGCGGTTACTTCCCATACATCCAGCAGAATCAATCAGCCTGGTCCAAGTCTCAGATTTAACCAATGCGCCGATTTCGGATTGGTTTGAAACGTGGGAACCTAACACCTCAAAAAATCTCAAGGAATATATTGCGTACATCAAGGCAGGAAAATTCAAAAATCGCAGTGATTCTTTGGCCACTCTGCTGGCGTCAAAAAACCCATAAAGATCAAATTTATTGAAACATCAGAGTCAGACTAAACTGGAAGGTCTTGCGCAATGGTTAGGTGAAACTGGCTTCCACGACCTTGGGCACTCTCAGCACGAACATCTCCGCCGTGTAAACGCGCGAGTGCTCTCGCCAAGCTAAGTCCGATACCCACACCACCAGCAATCCGGTTACGCGCCGTATCAACCCTGAAAAATGGGTCGAAGATTCTCTCTAAAAGAACCTGCGGAATCCCTTCACCATGATCAGCAACTGAGAACGTCAAACCGCCGGCCAAGGACTTTCGACAGGTCAAAGTGACTTGACCACTTTCAGGAGAGTGTTTGACGGCATTGGACAGCAAATTCCCCAGCGCCAGAGCCAAGTAATTCTCTGCGGCCAAAAACAACTTCGGCGCACGATCCGTAACAACTCTAATTTGAATTTGTTTTTTCTTGCCTAGCTGCTCAGCTTTCGCGGCAGCGGCCTCAAGAAATTCGACGGTTTTCACTTGCGTCCGCGTTGTCGGCAAACCACCCGTCTCTGCACGCGCAAGCAAGAGTAAATCCTCAACCGTTGCCCCCATGGAAATTGATTCTTTTTGGATGGTTTCAAGCGCCACCCTGTACTCTTCCGCAGTGCGGGTTCGCCGCAGTGCCAACTCCGCCTCGCCGCGAATAGCCGTTAGCGGAGTTCGAAGTTCATGGGACACATCACTATTAAATCGCCGCTGGCGCTCAAATGCATCCTCTAGGCGTGTTAGCATTCGATTAAACGTTTCCGCCAGGTCATGCAATTCGTCTCGAACGTCGGGCACTTCAAGGCGGTGGGATAAATCTGTCGCTGACAACTGATCAGCCGCCCGGCGCATACCATCCACCGGAGCTAGCGACCTTCTAGCCATGATGTACCCGGCAAACATTGACACGACCAGGATGGCAGGAAACGCCAAATAAAATACACTTCGAATCTGGGATAACGTCGCCCAAGTGGCGTCTAAGGGTGCGCCCACTTGCACAAGAGTGCCGGTAAAAGTGCCGCCGACAATCACCGGTACAGAAAGCTGTCTAAAAGGCGCTTTACCATCTCGCTCCCACGTCTCGAATGTTGGTAGACCCTGTTCGGCGCGATGCATGGCGTCCTTCGTGATGGGCAAGGAGACATCGTCGCGTGTGGATCGACTACGAATATTTCCACTTAAATCAACAACTCGAGCATAGGCGTTTACGTCTCTGCCACCTAAAAAGTCAGACAAGAACTGATCGAGTCCACCGTTAACGGCCCCTTCTGCGGCCTTACTGGCACGCATGGATTCCGCGGACGCGAGTAAAGCCGCGTCGACCGACTTTAAAAGATCGCGTCGAACCATGTTATACACGCCAAATCCTACCAATGGCAAAAGCACCATCATAAGAATACCGTGACCAACTGCCAATCGTAGACTGATTGGCAGGCGAGCCAAAAACTTTAGGAAAAATCCTTGTCGCATAGAAACTTCGAAGTCAAATTTTTATAACTATTGGGGATTTTCAAGCATGTAACCGTGGCCTCTAACAGTACGAAGCATCGGCACATCAAAACCCTTATCGATCTTTGATCGCAAGTAACCAACATACACATCCACTACGTTACTTGCCGGCTCAAAATCCATGTCCCAAACGTGCTCGCTCAACTCAGAGCGACTCACAACCTTGCCAGCATTCCGCGCCATATACTCAATCAGAGAATATTCTTTACTGGTCAGCTCAATCATTTGACCCGCACGAGAAACTTCCTTACGTGCAGGATCAATTTTCAAATGTCCAACTTCAATGATGGAACCACTATAGTCATTTGAGCGTCGTCTCAGAAGCGAGCGGGCACGCGCCAAAAGCTCATCGAGGCTAAACGGCTTTGTCATATAGTCGTCAGCCCCACCATCAAGGCCGGTGATCTTATCTTTCACTTCATCACGGGCGGTGAGCATAAGAACAGGTGACTTGACCCCACCAGCTCGAATCGTTTGCAAAACAGCGATGCCATCCTTTCGCGGAAGCATGACATCCAGGATGATCAAGTCATAGGGGTTTTCCGTGGCCAGCCACTCACCCTCAACTCCATCGTGAGCCATATCCACCGCGTAGTTCTCCTCACGGAGAGCACGACGAAGTAAATCGGCGATCACCATATCGTCTTCAACAATTAAAACGCGCATGGTCTTATACCTTTCCTAGTTAGGAGTGGTGCTCCTCTAAAACAATAAGGACGTCTGGGCAAAGCCAACGAATCCTCAGCCCCGAGGGCAGGCCACAAAGTCAAAACACCTAATGCGTCAAACAACCATATAGTTCAGCAAATGGCAGATGAGAAGCCTATTAATCAGGCTTTGTCCTATTTTTTAGGCATTAGGGGCTGGAGCCGTGCCTAAGTGGAGGAAGAAAACACCCTCGAACGGCCGCCACTAGGGGTCAATCTGGGCGGTACGATTCAACATTTTCCCCATAAATCTGGAAGCTTGCGACGCCGTACTGGTGGCTATGACTGGTGACTCGCAAGGTTCCCTCGACCATGACCGGCCCAAAAAGGGTTCTGGCCTGCCCTGACACCATCCGCACATAGACCATCTGGTTGGAGGGGGGCGGTGGGGCGTGAATGCAGGCTTGGGGATTTGGAACCAGCAGAAACTCTGAAACCTGCGCCCGATTATCCTCAAGTGGCACCATAAATCCTGGTGATCTAATTTTTTGGCCATCCAGAGCCATAAGTGAGTTTGGCATTTGGTTAGTTTGAGGGTCATACTCTCGGTACATGGCCCAGTCGACAACCCTTCCATCTCCTCCTGGTTCACCTCGGCTAAGGCCATAAACAACAACGGCTAAAATGGGCAGGGCTAAAATTAAACCAATGATTATTTTTTTGGACAGTGACAGGGCGTTGGGATCCAACAAAAAATCAACTGACTTTGGAGCGCTCATAATTTTTCCGCCTAAAACTTCGTCGTTAGCCCGTCGTGCATGGCTGTGCGATAGGCACGCAAGGAGCTGATGACTCCCACAAACGCGCCAACGACCAACAATACAAGCGCAAACTGAACATCATTGGAATTAACACCGGAAAGCGGCAAATCAACGGCAAATTTTCTCTCAAGCCAAGGACTAAGAGCCAACAAGCCTAAATACATGACGCCCATGCCCAGAACAATAGCGGACAACACGATCGCCACTGCCTCTCCAGCCAAAAGAGTGAAGATGGTTGCGGGGCCAGCACCGATCGCCCGTAGAACAATCATCTCATGCTGACGCTGACCGCTCAAAATTAACAGCGAAACAAATAATCCGATCATGCCAGCGAAAACAACCAAGGCACTAACGATCGATAAAGCCGCCTCAAAAATTGCCAGATTTTTCCAAAGCTCTGCCATCGCCATTCCAGGCATAATGGCCAGCAATGCTTCGCCCTCCCACGTGTTGATGGTTCGTTGAAGCTCCAATGAACTCATGCGACTTTTCGCACCAACAAAAAATCCACTCACATACTTCACAAGAATTTTTCCATCTTTGGTCACAAAACTGCCCTGCTCGTGATCGTGCTCGTGATCGTGCTCGTCAGCATGACCGTGACTATCTGCGTGCTCTTCATGGTGATGCTTATCGGCATCGCCACGGGCATGGGCGTCTTTATTGACCTCTGCGGAGGTGGACGAGGCCTTGGCGTCAGTTGAAACTTCATGAATGGCGCCGAGACCCTCGAGTGACACATAGAGAGACCGGTCGATTGGCGTACCGGTGAAGTTTGTGACCCCAACCACCGTAAACGGATGTTCGTCATGTTTTTCAAAACCATCACCATCTTCCGTATGGCCATGACTCAGCACCAAGTTATCCCCAATTTTTAAGCCACGGCTTTCCGCCACTTCATGGCCAATAACGGCCTCATGCCCATTGGTGAAGCCACGACCCTGGACGAACGCGATGCTCTGACCATCGCGAAATTTATAATGAGTAAAAAACTCTGGGGTTGTTCCAACCACTGGAAACCCCTTGTAACCATCACCAAGGCTGAATGGGACCACCCAAGCCACCTGCTCGTTTGCCTTCACATGGTTTACGGCCTCCATGGAGACATTATGTGCAGGATAACCAACGTGAAAAACGGAATACAAAAGTAAGGAAAGATTGCCCGTCCGCGGACCCACTATCAAATCCACGCGGCTAATGGCCCCACTAAAGGCATCTTTAGTCGCCTCCTGCGTTTTACCTACTCCCAGAAATAAAGCCACACTCAGCGCAATGGCCACCACAGTTAAACTGCTGGCCAGACGACGATACCAAAGGGACTTCAAGGCCAAAACAAAGACATTCATGAGGACAATCCCTTGAGCGAAGTCTTCCCACCCAGGTTAATTTCGGCAAGACCGACGGCTCGGTCAAATTCACCAGCTAAACTTCGATCATGGCTCACAAACAGAATGGAACTCTGGCCAATTTTAGCCTGGGAAAAAAGAACTTTTAAAAAATCCACGCGAGCATCGGCGTCCAACGCCGAAGTGGGCTCATCGGCGATGATCAAACCAGGGCTACCAATCAGCGCGCGAGCCGCAGCGACCCTTTGCTGCTGCCCAATACTTAGTTTTGAGACACTGGAATTCCGATAATCATCAAGTCCCAGCTGCGCCAGTAAATAGCGAGCCTCCTCCTGCTCAGAAGCAAATGACGCCGTTTTCTGGCGTCCGAACTGGCAGGGAAGCAAGACGTTATCAATGACTGTCAAATAGGGCAAAAGATTAAAAACCTGAAATACGAAGCCAATGTTCTGAGCGCGGAACTGATCACGGGCTGTCGATGACAACGCAAAAATATCATTGCCGAGCACGGCGATTGATCCTGAGTTGGGATTGAAAAGACCACCGATCACACTCAGAAGCGTCGTCTTACCGGAGCCACTTGGGCCGAACATAAAGAGCTTTTCTCCGCGATTGACGCTGAACTGCGGTATGTTGAGGACGTTTTCCGCCTGCGAGGAATACCGAAATTTTAAGTTTTTAATCTCTAGGGCAGTCATAAGCACAACTCCAGACATTCAGCGTCTGGATGGATCTTCTCTAAAAAAACAGCGCCGAGCAATAAACTTCGGCGCACAAGCACACATAATTTAATAAAACGCCAGTTAGGCCACAAACTCTTCGTCGATGGCAACCGTTACAAAACCAAGTTGCATAAGCTTCTGCTGTAAGTGAATCGTCGGATCTACACACTGCAATCCGACGCGAAAGTGGTTTTCAATTCCGAGGTGACTTTCGACCCACATAACCTCAAAGCGAAGGTCGGCGCCTGCGATATTTAACAATAATACATCTCGCATTTGAACAGTTCCGATAATCAGACAACCTAAGCCATAGCGACTCACGTCAACGCCTTTAAAGCGCACGGGTAAGCCTGATGGGTGTAGAAAAGCCTGCCCATGGAACTGCTCTGCCAGCCCATGACGAACTCCCGATTCCAAACGCCGTCGATTATTTCGCATCGCCGCAACCCCCAGTATAAGGCTTCGGCAAACCAACCGAGAACTTTAGATAAAAGAAGCAATCTTTTGTTTATCCCAAATTTCAAAAAAGGGTTTAGCTACTAAGTGAATATCCTCTAAAAACTATAACTATCTATATTTATTAATATTTTATTAGTTTTGCGGATGGCCTTAAAAGTCGAAAATTTGGCACTTCGGTCAGAACAATGACGGCCCCTATGCATTGACGCCAAATTTTCGGCACCGTCCAGGCAAAAATAACCATAAACCATAAAGAAATTGCCGCGAGGAAACTTTGGCACGGCATTTGCTTCTCATACCGTGAAATATTTTCATTGTTGGATTTTTTAACGAATCACGAACCAAGGATGGTCGCTGATGAAGTGCCGCGCAAACCCAGTCGTTCATCTCACGCTTCTGACTCAGCTTGCTGGTCTCATCCTCTATGCTGAGACAGCTATCGCAAGTCCGACATCTAACTTCGCGCAAATAGTTTTACCTTTGGCTTCTGACAAGAAATTCACCTACGAGTGGTCCAAAGCCGATCATTCCCTCCATCTATTTTTTCCAAACAGTACGCCAAATGAGCTCGATGCATTCAATAACTATGATGAGTCACTCGTGCGCCGAGTTTTTATCAAGGACCTCGGAAGTAAAGGTACTGAGATAAAAGTTGTTCTACGCGACCAGAACGTAGAGGGATTGGTATCCACATTCTCAGAGCCCAACCGAGTTGTTCTTGACCTATTTGAAAAAAATGCCAAAGAGCAAAAAGATGCGCAAACCGGACTGCCAACTCAGGTGGCCATGGGACTAGAGAGTGATTCGACCTCTTTACCGGAAACTCCCGCCAATGTTTCCAAATCACGTAATGATTCGGTAGCTGAACC
>JBIJBX010000007.1:0-28262 GCA_044344995.1 Oligoflexales bacterium
TCTTTGATCATGTGACCAATGATGCCATCAAGACCAAGTTTCGCGCCGTCTTCGGGGCTATAGATTTTCGTAATACCGGCTCGGTGCAGCTCGTCCATTTCTTTGACGGTGATAACGCCGCCGCCGCCGCCAAATATTTTTATATTATTGGCGCCTGCTTCATCGAGAAGCTGTCGAATGTATTTGAAGAACTCCATGTGGCCGCCCTGGTAACTTGAGATGGCGATGCCTTGGACGTCTTCCTGTAAAGCGGCATCCACTACCTCTTTTGCAGAACGGTTGTGTCCCAGGTGAATGACCTCAGCCCCTCTGGATTGAAGTAGGCGGCGCATAATGTTGATGGACGCATCATGCCCGTCAAATAGGGCCGTCGCGGTGACAAACCTGATCTTGTTTTTGGGTTTGTAGTTTTGCAGTTCTTTGGCTTCTGGAGTCACGATGATGCTGCCGCGATTTTCGGGTGTGGACATGGTGTTTTTCTCAATCCCTTTAGTTACTTGTGGACCCGGTACCATATCAAACCTTAAAATTGGCGTCACGAGGACAAATCATCTGTATTTTCAGCCTCTTATGTGTTTAGTATGGGCAATAATGATTCTAGCCTGCCGGCAATTGAAATTGCGCGGAGGCCTACATTGATTGCTGGGATATGAACAAAAAATTTTTAGACCTAAAATTTAATGAAGACTTCGTGGATAGCCTACCTGGTGATCCGTTGATTGAAAATAATCGGCGCGAAGTTTCAAATGCTTGTTACTCATTTGTAAAGCCGACTGCTGTGAGTTCTCCCCGTTTAGTTGCTTGGTCAAAGGCATTGTCTGAGGCACTAGGGATCACGGAACCAGAGGATCAAGATCACGAAAAAATAGCCCAAGTTTTGGCTGGTAACTTTTTGCTTTCCGGTATGCGCCCTTACTCTGCCTGTTACGGCGGGCATCAATTCGGTCATTGGGCGGGTCAGCTAGGTGACGGCAGGGCCATCACGCTCGGGGAGTTTCGCGATCGCGCTGGAAAATCCTGGGAGCTACAGCTTAAAGGTGCGGGTCCAACGCCGTATTCAAGAGGAGCAGATGGGCGCGCGGTGTTACGATCATCCCTTAGGGAATTTCTTTGCAGCGAAGTTATGCATGGGCTAGGCATCCCAACCACGCGAGCCCTCTCCCTCGTCACCACTGGCGAAGATGTGGTGCGTGACATGTTTTACGATGGCCGTCCGGCCGCGGAGCCTGGGGCGATCACGTCCAGGGTTGCACCAACATTTTTGCGATTTGGAAACTTCCAGATTCTCAGTGCGCGAGGCGAACACGAAAATTTAAAAAAACTTGCAGATTTTTCGATCTCTCGTCATTTTCCCGAGTTCGTTAGTCAAAATACTTTTAGCTATGATCTTTGGTTTGCTGAGATTTGTCGCCGCACCGCTCAGTTAATGGTTAATTGGCAGCGAGTGGGTTTTGTGCATGGGGTTATGAACACTGACAATATGTCGATTTTAGGCCTCACCATTGATTATGGCCCTTACGGTTGGCTAGAGGGGTTTGACCCACACTGGACACCAAACACCACTGACGCAACTGGCAGGCGTTATTGCTACGGGCGTCAACCGCAGATCGCCTACTGGAACTTGCAACGTTTTGCTGAGTCTTTATTGCCCCTCTTTGGGACTTCGGAGGGTGTCTCTTTAATTGAAAAGGGTGTTGAACAATATGTCTCGACATTTAATCGCGGGTATTTCGAAGCATTCGCAAATAAGCTTGGTCTTAAGAGGTGTAAAGACCAAAATGACGAAACCCTAATTACGGATCTGCTAGAATTGTTGAGCGATGTTGAGACCGATATGACTATTTTCTTCAGGCAACTTGCCAAAATTGATCTTTCCACAATTGGTCCTCAAACGACTTGGAGTGATTTGAGGGCCGTTTATGGAGCTTTTTATAATCTGTCGGCCGTGCCACCATCGCATCAACACCAACTTCTTGATTGGATGAGGCGTTATGCGCGCAGGTTTACTGACGAGGGGGGTGATTCCCAGGAAAGATCTCGACTCATGAATCAGGTGAACCCCAAGTTTGTATTCAGAAATTATCTCGCTCAAGAAGCGATTGACGATCTAGCTAATGGATCAACTGCAAAAATCGAGCAGATTCTTGAGAGGTCAAAAGCGCCATACCTGGATCAAACAGGTGATGATGCACTTTGCGGTCCTCGCCCCGAGTGGGCGAGGTTTAAGCCTGGTTGCTCGGCCCTGTCCTGCAGCTCGTGAGGGTGTCTTCAAAAACAAGGAATTATCTAAATATATAGACTTCTTGGCGACTCGCATTGATCATCTCTTGTGGGACGCTCTGATAGGGCCGTCTTTCCCAGCCCGTTGCTACAATCACGTCACCATTTTGATCATATCCGGTCACAACTGCGGCGTGTGATGATTGGTCATTTTCAAATGGCCGATAGCTTATCACCTGCCCAACTTGTGGCTTCACGGTATTTGGCCTGTTTATAAATGTTCTACCGCCCACTCTAATTAAATCTTCCGACCCGTTCAGTGATTCCTCGAGGTATGGATTATAGACGCCCGTAATCGCTTCAAATGCGCGCGGTGCACAGTTCCCCTGGTTCCCTTGATAAGTCTTGTACGGGTATCCTTCAAGATCTGTCACAGCCACTTCGTCAGCCATGATCGGTCGACCATCTGCCGTGGTGCCACCTGGGAATCCGATAATTTGTTCCCCTGAATCAGTTGTTACTATGGGAAGATAATCTCCCGGTAAAGGGCGACCTGATTCCCCCTTATAGACGCTTGGGTTAGCAACCTCTCCTGCTTTTGAAGTGGATGGTCTTGCTGCGACGAGATTTAAGCCTTGGCTGGAATTACAGTGCGCAGTGCTTGAGCTCGCAAGTCTTGCGCTACCATCGTCTGTTTTGCCACACGCCGTGGTCATGACGGCTAGTAACGATAGCCTCATAATGGATCTTTTCATGATGCACCTCCAAGTTGGGTTCCTCTAGAATTGGCGGCGCGGCATTGATTCACATATCGGAAGTTGGCTTTTTAGACTCAAGGATTTATTTTCTTTGAATGTAACTATTCAATACGAAAATGAATTTTCAGGTGTCCTAGTGGGGAATTAAAAATATCATGATAAACTGGTGCGACATAATTCTTATAGGCGCATAAGTATGACAACCATAGAAAATTACGATTTAATTGTTATTGGAAGCGGACCAGCGGGCGAGAAAGCCGCGGTCAAAGCGGCATATTTTGGTAAGAAAGTGGCGGTTATTGAGGCCATGCCAGAAGTGGGCGGGGCAGGGGTTAATACCGGCACTCTGCCATCCAAGACGTTGAAAGAGTCAGCACTTTTTTTCAGTGGCAAGTATGAACGTGGTGTCCACGGTGTCGAAAAAAAACTAGAGCAGAAAACAACGATCGAAGACTTTTTTTATAGAAAGAAGGTTGTTCAGACGACGGTTGAATCGGAAGTTCGCCGCAATTTTGTAGTTCATCATGTGGACGTGATCCACGGTCGTGCCTCATTTCGGGATTCTCACATTGTCGAAATCAACACGCCACAAGGGGTTACTGCCGTCCGCGGCGAGTACATTTTAATCGCGACAGGAAGTTATCCGTTTCATCCGCCTGGCATACCGTTTGACGGGGAATTGGTTCATGACTCCGATACGATTTTACAAATCAAACGAATACCCAAAACTCTTACCATTGTTGGAGCAGGGGTCATTGGCTGTGAGTACGCAACGATATTTGCCACTATGGGCACAAAAGTTTCTCTGATCAATGACCGCGATAAAGTTATGCCATTTCTTGACAATGAGATCTCCTTGGAGCTTGTTGAGCAGATGCGTAAGAGCGGGATCGAGATTCTATTTAATGTTGGTTTGAAGTTTGTGAACAGAGGCAAAGACTCCGTTGATATAAACCTCGACAATGGCTCGACTATCAAAACTGAGATGTTTTTATTTGCTGCGGGACGCAGTGGGTCGACCGCTGGACTAAATTGTGAAGCCGCTGGGGTTAAACTTGGTAAGCGCGAAATTGTTGAGGTTGATGGAAGTTATCGGTCGTCCGTTCCTAATATTTTTGCCGTTGGGGATGTGATTGGGTTTCCCGCGCTTGCAGCGACTAGTATGGATCAGGGGCGTGTGGCGGTGTCCCATATGTTTGGCTTAAATGATTTAACATCTGTTACCAAAGACTTTCCATACGGTATTTATACGGTGCCGGAGGTGTCAATGGTTGGAATGACAGAGCAAGATGCCACATCCAAGAATTTCGATGTTTGTATCGGCAAAGCCAATTACTCTGATATGCACCGGGGACGAATTATGGGGGTCACAGAAGGTTTTCTCAAAATAGTTTTTGAGAGAAGTTCCCTGCGCATATTGGGTGTTCATATTATCGGCCCTTTGGCCACTGAAATCATTCACTATGGCTTATTATTGGTCCAGGAGAAAAAAGATCTTAACGCTATTCTGGCGCAGGTGTTCAATTATCCAACGCTGCATGATCTCTACAAGTACGCAGCCTTTGACGGCCTTGGCAATAAGTCAGGCCACAAAGTTAAGCGGTGATTTATTTCTTTCTTTTTAGCATCTGAAGTGCTTGACGTGGAGTTTTCCCGATTCTGGTCAGGCCGATAGCGCCAAAAATTGTTATGATGACGAATGTGGCGATTAAGAGGCGCACAAGTGCATCGATTTTTTTGGCGAGAATCGTGGTGTCCTGTCCAAGAATCAGCGTGCTTAGGCTCCAACTATTTAGGAGTGGAGAATATGAACGATAGATTAGCAGCACCAGCACAGATCCAATTGCTAGCAAAACTACGGATTTTAAGATCTCAAGCCAATTGACTTGAACTTTATCCACAGACATCCCGGCTATTAATAATAGAGAATTCAATGTCAAGGTCACAGATGCAGTGATCGCGAGTCCTTGATGGCCAAATTTTTTAACAAAAAGCGCATTAGCCACATAGTTTGCGAGAATGCTGAAAAGACTAACCGCCATCGGAAACTTCGTGCGTCCCGTGGCATAGTAGTAGCTATTCATGACTTTTAAAATTCCATAGCCCAGAAGCCCATAACTATAGGCTTCTATGGCAATCGCGGTGGCATTGGTGTCTCTTTCTCCAAACTGTCCCGCCTCATAAAGAACTCTGGTTAAATCTTGTGAGCCGATGACCAAGGCCAATGTACAGGGAATCATGAGCCAGGCTACAAGATCCATAGCATTAATAATTTCGCGGCTAGCTTTTACATCAACTTTGCCATGGGCTTCGGTGATGGATTTCGTAAGAGTAGGTAGGATAGCTGCTCCCACGGCGACTCCAAACATACCAATGGGAAGTTGAACCAAACGAAAAGCAAAATAGAGCCATGTCACAGCACCGGTCTCAAGGCTGGTGGCGAAGTTAGTGTTGACGATGACGTTGATTTGTCCAGCGCTCGCAGCGATCACCATAGGTCCCATGAGAATGAGGATTTTACGGATATCTTTTGACCACGGGAGTTGACGCGGGATCAGTCGGTGATTTTTAAGGAGTGGCTTCCAAATCCCCCAAGCCTGAATAGCGGACTGAGCGGCTCCGCCCAAAAGTGTTCCTACCGCTAAGCCAAGAATTCCGGCGTCTCCGAATTTATCCGCAAACTCACTTGGTAAATGATCGCGAAGTAATGGCGCTAACCAAATGGCGCCGATAATACTAAAAAGGTTAAATAAGATGGGCGCCACTCCGGCCAGGAAAAAACCCCCTCTTTGGTAGAGGGCGCCTTGCACCACCGCTCCAATAGCCGCAAATCCGATAAAAGGAAACATGAGCTGGGTCAATGCGACGGTGATCCCATTAAATTTGGGATCGTGACTGTCGAGCAATGTCATAAGTGCTACAAGATCATCGGCAAAAAAAATACCAAATGCGCATACCGCGATACTCACCATAACCACAAACTGCAGTGTCTGAATCAGCAGGCGATTGGCAGCTTCTTTGTCCTCGACGCAGAGGCCAGAATAGACTTTTGTGAAACTAGAGCCTAGCGCACCCTCGGCAAGGAGTTCCCGCAATAAATTTGGAATACGAAAAGCGACGACAAATGCGTCCATGAAAATACTAGCGCCGAAAACGGCGCCGATGACGGACTCACGAGCGACGCCACTGAAACGACTGATAAGAGTTCCAATCGCGAACAACAAACTGGATCGAGCTACAGACATTTATCCATTGTAGCCTTGATTTGGAGCAAGCTAAAGAGCTGTCCTGATAATAAGCCTAAAAATGAGTTTGTGAACCGATTATAACTTGTCGCATATTTAGGTGGAAAATTTTCGGTCCACTAAGGATTGGGTCATCAGTTACAGGAAGGCCGTACACCGAGTAGCTGTCAGTGCTATCGAGTTTTACAGTGGATCGTTCATTTTGGTAGGCTAGAATCAAATCTGTATGCTTGGCTGTTGACCAGGTGAGGCTTGAGCCAAATTCATCAACCGTTGTCGATGTGCCAGTCAAAGCTCCTGACCCATTTGAAGCACTGCCTTGTAGTAGTCCAAACTTGGTCCACGGGGCATAACTGTAAAAAACGCTCATGGCAATATTCTCGCGAATCTTCGCGACAAGTTTGGTCCTTAAATGAATGGCGTCGATGTAGTGCCCTGAATCGACGTTCAGGAACATGGTTCTGCGGGCTTCAGCTGATGGTTCAATGGCCAAAAAAGGTAACCCGGTTCCTAGGGAGCTGCCCAGATTCAGGCTTAAGCGAGAATAAGATGCAGGGGTTGGGATCCCTATCCCAGGAGCCGTAGAGACTCGTAACCAATGACCTGTCAATGATAATGGATAGGCGTATCTCTTTAATCGCCAATTCAAATTTAGGCCAATAGATGACCCGCGATTATTTCGTACGTCATCCTGAAACCGAGAACCATCGACGCGGCTGTCCGCGTTCTCCATGATTGGCATGGAAAGAATTGAATAGTCGCCCGCGCCTAAGAAAAATCCCAAGCCTAATTCCGAATCACCATGCGGCAATTGTGCTCGAGTGAATTGTGGCTCAGGAATATCGCTAGGTGGCTGAGCCAAAACTAAGCCCGACTGCAGAGCAATGACTAAAAAAAATAATGCCTTTAATGTCATGGTGAGTCGGTGTCCTTACGGCTTTTCATCATTTTTTATAGCACCATCGAAAAGTCTTTTAGTTTAAAATGATTTTAGAATCAATTAAAATAGTTCATAAAACCCCTATGCTTCAAAGGTTCCGAGTGGCTTGGACTAAAGATGTAAATAACTGATTTTATTGATATTTATGAGTTTAAAATAGTAGATGGAGTTACTGGCCGTTAGGGGTTCTAAATCTGCGGGTGGCATAGTTTATAACAAGCCGCACCTCGGCGAGGTTTAGGCCGCAGAAAATGAGCCCATAAAATACCAGCAGAATCGATAGCTCGGTAAGAGGCGACATAAATGTGACGCCGAACTGGGCGTAAACGCCAATCAAGACGGCAAGAATCGCGGTTGGCAGAAGTGATCGTAACACTCCTGGGACTAACGCTCTGATTCGAAGGTTCCACGTTTGCACCGCGACCCAAGTTATACCAGCTCCGGCGGCAGCTTTAGCGGCGACCGCTGCTACAGCTACAGCCGACAGGTTTTCCGTGACCACAGCAAAGTAGCCAAGACTGGCGCCAACCATACTGCCGAAAATCAATGCCGCAACCAGTGGTCTCCATTTTTGTTTAATCGCCAGCAATTGAAACCCGAAGATAAAAATTGCCGCAAAAAATATGGTCCCGACCCCGAGTATTAACAATACTGACGCGGCATCGGTAAAATTTGGCCCAAAAATAAAGGAAAGCACGGCTTTATCAAAAAAGCGTAGAAAAAATATCACGGGTGCTAAAATAGAGATGATCCAAAACAAAGAGGCTTTTACTAGTTTCTCAACTGACTCAGATTCTGCTTGAGCAAGCATTTCAGAATAAAAAACGGCAGAGACAGCGGCGATGATCGGTGTGATACTGCCAATCAGTTTGCTTGCGGCAGCGTATAGACCGGTGGCTGAGGCGCCGAAATATTGTTCTACCAGGTATAAATCAAATCGATCCACACCCCAGAAAAGTATAAATGCCAGCGCAAATGGGGCGGCAGTTAACAACGCTCGTTTTACATTCTTCCATTGTGGTAAGGAAAATCCCACCAAGCCAACTGCCACCAAAAAAGACGCAACCGCGATAATTGAATTGATCAGACATGTAATGACGACGAAGGTCACGGCGTCTTCTGGCGCGTGAATTAATTTGAAGAGCGCGACCACTGAAAGAAGCTTTGCAATGATCGAGATTAAACTTAACACGGCCAGTTTTTGCTTTGCTGCCAAAATCCAGGTCGACTCTAGTGCGCTGGCGATCAAAATAAACGACGAGTACAATACGGCCTCTTTATAGGGTAGGAGCTGATGCTTGCTTTCGATCGCGATGACCAGTAGGAGGATGGAAAGGGCCGCAAGCATAAGTCTTGCGATAACGACGCTTCCGTTGACATGACGTTGATCCTCAGGCGAAGAGGCATTTCTTAACATGACAGGCGCTACCTGGGGAAAGCCGAAGGTCGTCAGGATGATTCCCCACTCCAATAACCAGAGGGCGTATTGCGATAGGCCGAAAGCTTCCACGCCGAGTCTATTCGCGACCAAATGCAGATTGATAAGAGGCACGACCTTATTGGCGATTTCACTTAGGAAGGCCATCAACAAGGTTAGTGCAATTCGCTTCTTATTCAAATGCTCACCATCAGCTGAACCTTCTCAGCTTGTTAGGTCTTGGCGTTTGCGCGGGGCGCGGCCTTTGCTTTTTTTGCAGCGACGTTTGCCTTGGCGGCTCCAGTTTTAACTTTTGTTTTTCCAGCCGTCATCTTCGCGGCAAGCAATGGAAGAGCCGTTTCAATCGTGACTTGGGCTGGGTCAAGATCTTTGGGTAATGAGGCCGATATCGTGCCGCACTTAACGTAGGGGCCGAATTTACCTTCGTAGACTCCCATGTCTTTTCCATTTTCGGGGTGTTGACCCAGTTGTTTTAAAAGTTTTGCTCCAAAGCGTCCCCGTTTTTCCTCGCGCAGCAGCTCGATTGCCCGCTGCAGAGCAACCGTATACTTGTCATCAGTTTTTTTGAGAGAGCGCATATCCGAACCACATTTGACATACGGTCCAAATCGGCCGTCGTAAACTGTGATCATCTCACCGTTGTCGGGGAATTTACCAAGCTCTCTCGGCAGGCTAAGGAACTTAAGAGCCTGCTCAAGTGTTAATGTCTTAAGGTCTTGTTCTTTTGGGATGGAGGCGCGACGAGGCTTTTCTTTGGAGCCTTCCACCTGCTTGCCAACTTGAACATAGGCCCCAAATCGACCGGTCATTACATAGATGTCGTCGCCGGTAGGTGGGTACTTACCGATACTTTCTGGGCCCTTAGCCTTGGTCTCAAGAATTTGCTTGGATTCGTCCAACGTGAGGTCGGCTGGCGCAATTCCTTCGGGTATGGAGGCAAATACGCCCTCCTCATCTTTAAGGTCCGTCTGAGAAAGGTATGGACCAAAGCGGCCGATACGAATTTCCAGCTCTTTGCCAAGTTGAGGTAAGGTGATTGATCGACTGTCTTTCGGGTCGATTTGCTTGATTTTTTTCTCAACCAGTTGCTTTAACCCGTTGGGTCCAAACCAAAATTTGCCCAAGTAATCCAGGTGATCGAGATTGCCTTCCGCGATGTTGTCGAGATCCTCTTCCATCTTGGAGGTGAAATCCAGATTCACAAAATTATCAAAATGCTTTTCTAAAAGTTGAACGACCGCAAATCCTGTAAAGCTTGGGACGATCGCGTTGTTGGACTTTGTCACATATTTTTTGTCAAACAAGGTGGAGATGACGCTGGCGTAGGTGGATGGTCGACCAATTCCAGCTTTTTCCATGGCCTGAACAATCGAGGCTTCGTTGTATCTTGCCGGTGGCTTGGTTTCGTGTGAGTCCGGGGTGACTTTGACCAGTTTTGGTTTATCGCCGGCTTTCATAGGCGGTAACAAGACATCACTCCCCCATGACGCGTCGCCAGATTCCAAATCCTCGTCGTAAGCCTTCATAAAGCCTGGAAATACAATTTTGGTGCCCGTAGCGTTAAATAAGGTGTTTTGAGCAGCAATTCTGACCGACATGGAGCTTTTCTTGGCATCTGTCATTTGAGATGCCAAGGTGCGCTGCCAGATTAAGGTGTAAATATCGAGCTCTCGACTTGTCAGTCCAGTTTTATCTGGTGGAAGGAAAGTTCCAGCGGGACGAATGGCTTCGTGGGCTTCTTGAGCGCTTTTTGACTTGGCCGAATACTGCCGCGGTTCGCTCGAGAGATATTCACCACCGTAGGTACTCTTAATGATATCTCGTGTCGCGCTCAAAGCTTCCTGGGATAAGGTGGGTGAATCTGTACGCATATAGGTGATGAAACCTTGTTCGTAGAGATTTTGTGCGACACGCATCACATCGCGCGCAGACAATCCTAATTTTCTGTTTCCTGCCTGTTGCAGTGTTGAAGTGATGAAGGGTGGTTGTGGTTTCGCTGTGGATTGCTTTTCCTCGATACTTTGAACCTGCCAGGTCGCTGTTTGAAGGGATTCTGCCAGGGATTTAGCCTCACCGGCTGCCAAGACAATCATGTCTTTTTCTGCGTTCAACGCGCCGGTCGTTTCGTTAAAGTCTTTGCCTTGAGCGACCCTTTTCTCCCCAACCGAAATTAACTTGGCCTCAAATTCTTTTCCTTCAAAGTTCAACTTCGCTGACAGATCGAAATAGTTCGCTTTTTTAAAGCGCATCCGTTCACGTTCACGTTCAACCATAATTCTGAGTGCTGCTGACTGGACGCGACCGGCTGATAAGCCATACGTAACTTTTTTCCACAATACAGGCGATAAGGTGTAGCCCACGATGCGATCTAGAATTCGACGGGCCTCTTGGGCGCGGACTAATTTGTCGTCGACCGTGCGCGTGTTTTTTAAGGCTTTTTCGATGGCAGGCTTGGTGATCTCGTGAAAAACCATCCTCTTCACCGGGCACTTAGGTTTCAGAAGTTCAATTAAATGCCAGCTGATACTTTCGCCTTCACGATCCTCGTCAGTCGCGAGATAGAGTTCATCAGCATTTTTCAACTTTTCTTTGAGAGTTGAGATGATTTTTGTTTTGTCCTTAGGGACGATGTATAAAGGTTCAAATTTATTGTCACAATTAATTCCAGTTTCTTTTGCCCAGGGCTCTTTTTTGTATTTAGCCGGGATATCAGCCGCTGATTGCGGTAAGTCGCGGATATGTCCCATGCTTGCTTCCACCGTAAAGTTTTTTGGTAGAAACTTGCGAATTGTTTTTGCTTTTGTGGGTGATTCTACAATGACCAGATACTGTTTTTCCAAAACCTACTCCCATAACAAGCGGCCGCCCAACGCACTGTCTAACTAATCTCTCTATTATATATGTAGGGAGACGCCTCAGGTTGGATTGCCGTGTTCGCACGTCAGAATGTTGATAATGTGCATATTGTTTGGGGTATATGCCACAAAATTTTTAAGGTTGGCGGCTAACTGTCTAAAATTTTGACGAAAGTCAGGTCAGGGATTTTGGTGGTGTGCTAAAAAAAAGCGCATAAATCAACCGCCAATCATTAGAGATTGGCGGTTGATTAAACTTCGGAGGATTGTTCTATTATGCTTTAACGCCAGCTTTTTCGTACTTGCGCTTGAACTTCTCGATACGACCAGCAGTGTCCACAACTTTGTGTTTACCGGTGAAGAAAGGATGGGACGCGCTCGTTGTTTCAACGATAATGAGCGGGTATTCCTTGCCATCTTCCCACTTGGTGGTTTCCGTGGCGTTAACTGTTGAACGGGTCAAAAACGACCAGCCATTGGAGGCGTCTTTGATGACAACGTGGCGATAATTGGGGTGGATATCTTTCTTCATGGTCAATGTCTCCATAATTTCTCAGTATTTACGGGCCGTAAAGGTGCGGCCCACCCAGAGAACAGGCGGCGAACATTAATAAAATTAGGCTCCAAGCGCAATAGCAAAAGTGAGTCTGATGTAGGGGGGTTTACACCACCTAGAGGGTCGGTTATCATTTTTCAAGGCAATAACCAGCAATTACGATGTTTACCTTAATGACCCGGAACTGGTCTCCCCTGAAAATAGGGGTTTTAGTGGAGTGTGATCGCCGTGAATACGAAGAAATGCCCACGATGTGAACATCAAGCGATTCTTAGGCCACGCCATTTTAGTGACCAGGCGATAGCATCCCTTGTTGCCTGGGGTGACATGGATAAAAAAGTGGTGGGTCACCCCATTTGTGACGATTGCCACGAGGAACTTCGAGACGCATTAATTGATCACCAGCGAGTTAACGCCGAAAAGGAAGTAGCGGCCGGGCGGGTTCGCAATCGCCGCGCTGGCTAATTTTGACTAGATTCTTATAAATCAAAGCCCAACTCAGGCTAATTTTATTGATTTCATTGAAATTCTATGGTTAATGGGCTCCCGTAAGAATGGGAGTCTCTATAAGCATGCGTTATGACTATAAACTGATCGATTCTGGAGATTTTCAAAAGCTGGAACAGGTGGGGCCCTACCGGATTGTTCGCCCGGCCGCTCAAGCTGTCTGGAGACCTCGTCTTGATTCTGAGCAGTGGCGATCCGCCGATGCCACGTTTAACCGTTTCAGTGGCGGTGACGGTAAGTGGACCATCCGTAATTCATCCCTTCCCAAAAAGTGGAATATCGAGCAAGGCCCCGTAAAGCTCGTCATCTCACTAACCGATTTCGGGCATTTGGGAATTTTCCCAGAGCAAGACGCCAATTGGGAAATCTTACACAATTTGATCGTCAAACAGAAAAAGGATGCGGAATTTAATGTTCTGAATTTGTTTGCCTACACAGGTGGATCAACCTTGGCATGCGCCTCTGCCGGAGCCAAGGTCGTACATTTGGACGCGTCCAAGACAAGCGTAGCTTGGGCTAGAGATAACGCACAGGCCAGTGGACTTGGTGAAAAACCAATTCGATGGATTGTTGATGATGTACAAAAGTTTGTTGAACGAGAAGTGCGCAGAGGAAATAAATATCAAGGGATCATTCTAGATCCACCCAGCTTTGGGCGGGGTGCCAACAATGAAGTTTGGCAAATTGAAGATCATTTGGTTCCGTTATTGGCAAATCTAAAGCAGATTCTTGCCGATGACTTTCTATTTATCCTGCTTTCAAGTCATAGTAATGGCTACACACCGCTCGCCCTTCAAAACTTGTTATTGGGTATTGTCAATAACCAAGAAGGAGCGTTTGAGGTTGGCGAAATGATCGTCAGGGAACAGGACTCTGGCCGTGTTCTGCCAAGCGGTGCAAGCGCACTCTACGTTCGACATTGAGGGCATTTGCAATGTCCAGTCTATTGATCTCAAGTCCAAGTAATCAAATCATCAAAGACCTTGTAAAGTTAAAGAACCGAAAGGGAGATCGGGCATGCCGATCGTTTATTGTTGAAGGCGCCAGAGAGATCGAGCGAGCCTTGGGTCAGGGATTTTTCTTAGAGGATTTTTTTGTTTGTCACGCAATATTGACCGAGCAAACTAGCGCCATCATCGACAAGCTAGCCAAAGCCAGGACGACAACGCTGTCCAAAGAGGCTTTTTCAAAAGTCGCCACCCGGGAATCAACCGACGGAGTCCTAGGCGTTTTTACTCACCGAGAATTTACTTTTGACGATATTCTAAAACGCGCGGGGCAAAATGCGCCGTTTGTGCTTGTGCTTGAGAACTTGGAGAAACCTGGCAATCTCGGGGCTATTTTGCGCACTGCCGATGGTTGTGGTGTTCATGGTGTTGTGATTCTTGGCAAAAATATAGATCTGTGGAATCCCAATGCAATACGCTCAAGTCTCGGCGGAGTCTTTTCCGTTCCAACTCTTTACTGCCCCGACCAGGAATTGTTTTTTGCCTGGTGTGCTAGAAACAACATAAAATTAGTTGCCGCGGTTCTGAGTGCGGTGAGTGCGCCCATTTACGACGAAAAATTAAGTGGACCAATTGCAGTAGCACTTGGTAGCGAGGCGCACGGCCTAAGCCAAACACTGCTCGCCAAAATTGATCGACCGGTCATTATTCCTATGCAAGGTATCTGTGATAGCCTTAACGTATCAGTCGCTGGCGGAATTTTTATGTACGAAGTTCTGCGCCAACGTCAGCAGCGCTGACATTGTTTGGTAAAAAATAAAAATCCAGCAAAAAATATAGTCGTCACCTAGGTAAATCCCCAGGCCCATTAATGAATGCGCCCAGTGCCCGATAAGCCTACGAGACGAAATTCCTATTATTTTTTGGGGCAGATGGCTTCATGGCGAAGGCGTCACGTAAAAAGTTTGAAACCTGTCCGATGCTTGCGCGGAGCGACTGGGGTTTATCCCATATAAACAGTCGGGGGTTGTCTCACTGCCTTAGTGCAAATCAAAGTCCCGTAGGATTTCACGGGCCGACAGTTGCGGGATGGCTCATCTTTTTGAATGGTTGCCACCGTGGAGAAGATATGCGACTTCCGGTCGGAGAATCAAAGGTTGGATCAGCCTGGCAAAATGATGCGGTCATAACTGGGGTTGGAGTTGGCAGTTATCATGCGTCGATTACTGTTGGCGCCAACGAAGCAACGATCACTCCATCAGCGGCTAACAGGCTAGTGAAGGTCAACAACTCGCCCATATCGGAGCGCCAATCTCTTGAAGATGGCTGTCTTTTGACCATTGGCGAAGTGCATTGTATCTTCCGTTTCGCATCAGCTTACGCTTCCGGATACACGCACCCAACGACACCCGTTCCACAAAATATGCCGGCTCAGATTTTGCCGATGGAGATGGTTTGTGGTTGGTTGGTGTTTTCGCGTGGCCCGTCCATGGGGCAGGATTTCCGCCTCATCAATGGTGAATGTCGAATCGGCGCCGAGCCAGGCTTGGAGGTGAGTGTACCTGACGCCAACCTTTCAAAGCATATTTTGACACTGTCTGTTTCAAGACGTGATTGCAAGATCACTTGGATTAGTGATCCCGGAAAATTAAGAGTCAACGGCCACGAAGTTCAGCCGCACCATGCCTTAAGGGATTCAGACGTTATTATATTCGATCATATGGAGGCCCATTTAAAATGGCTCCAACTATGACGAGTAATTTTGGGAGAAAAATTCTGTACGGCTATGCTTGCCTGTCAATCGTTGGGTGTCACTCAAGGCTATTCGCCAATAGCCAGAAAAGCGGGAATACTGGGGCTATCAGTCGAGTGGCCGACGTTCTTGAGGTAAAACATCTTGGAGATAAAAAAATTCGTTTGATTTTTAGTGCGCAAGAAAATAATGGCACGCAGCGGTTTCCCATTACCACCATTGATAGATCAATGGTGAAGGTTGATTTTGTGAATGTGTCAGCCCCTCCCGCCGAGGCTGAGTCATTGATGCTAAACGGTTCCGGCGGAAGCGAACTGAAACGGGCCATGTTTGTTGGATTTAGTTTGCATCGAAAACTTCGCGGTCGCGCCATCGAGGAGGTTCGAGCGGATGTGGGAGATCTGATTAAACAACTGCCATCGGAAATGCTCACTGTTGCGGCCATTGCACAGGATAGTGCGAGGGTGATCGCGGATGTTACTCCGCAGAAAAGCGACAATGTGAATCGTATATCGCAGCAGCTTCAGGCACTAGAGCCTGAGGGCGAGGGGCCGGCCTTGGCAGATACGCTTTGTGTCGCCGCGGAAAGATTTCACGCATGGGACCTGAGTTCCTTCAAAAAATCAGACCAAAAAATTCTGATTATGCTTTCGACTCCCGGGGATGCCCCCGGCAAGGAAAGATTTCGAGGCCAGAACTGCTGGAGAAGTTTACTTGATCAGGGCGTGCGCGTGTTCTTTGTCTCTTTTGGCGAGCCCTCTGGCGTCAGTCATTTTAATCTTGCTGATGTGGCGCAAGAAAGTGGCGGCTACGCACACCGTGTTAGTGGGCCGGTGGAGATGAATGCAGCCGTTAAAAACATTATCGCGCTTTTACAAAACGAATATGTAGTCGATATTACGGCACCAGCAATTTCCGAGGATGATCAACCTCTGGAGTTAAAAGTTCGTATTGCCTATCACGACGTGTCATTTGAGAGTCACGTTTTTGATGTTGGATTTGTCATTCCTGCCCTGGCGATTGGCGCTTCGACTTCGACTATCCTGCCAGGCAGCGTGGGTGTCGGGGGTGACAATGGCCAGGAGTTGATAGAAAGTCATAGTTCGACTCTTAATGTCGGTTTGTGGGCCTTGGGGGTTACAGCTTTTTTAGGCATTGCTGGCGTGATCTGCGTGCCAATAATCAAACATCGCGCCAAGACCACAGCCTGCAGCACTTGTAGTTTGAGAGTTTCGCGTGATCATTCAGACTGCCCTTTCAGAAAGACAACTTGCGTGGCAAGGTTGGTTTACATAGGTGGTCCAAACGCGGGCAAAACCATACCTCTGTTAGCAGGGACCACCAAGTTATCGCGATTTCCCCTCCGCGGCGACCGTATATCTGTCTTGGGACGAAAGATCGACTGGGTACACCATGGCACGATTACTATTGAAGGAACCAAGGCCATCTATACGCCAGTAAAAGTTTCTAGGGATAGAATTAATGGATGGTTGGTCAATGAGCCGAGGCTTCTAGGTATTGGTGGGGTTCTTAGAATTGGCGATCAAAATTTGCGATTTGAGATGAAGCAGCAGACGGGTGTTCGATAGCTGGGCGAATTAGGAGTCATGGTGAGGCGTTTCTCCCTAAAATTTAAAACTGGTCCAGCGGCGGGGCAGAGCTATTCCGTTGGCCCTGGCGAGTATTTTTTTATAGGGTCAGGCGAGAACTGCGTCATCCGTATCAAAGAAGATCCTTCCGTCAGCGAAACCCACGCCTGTATTTATCATGATCCATCTGGTTTTATTCGTTTCAAGGATATGGGTAGCCAGTTTGGAACCTTCAAAAACGGCAAAAAAATATCAGGAGCTGTTGTACTTAAACCAGGTGATAGAATTACAGTTGGTCAAATATCAACTTTCCAGAGCGCTTGGTGGAATGCTCTGCAAATGACGCGGTTGACGCGATTCAGCGTTCTACCGCAGGGTCTGGCATTGGATCGTTCCGAGGGTTCACTGACAGGATTATTTGCGAACAAAAGCGTACTGATTGGTATGTGTCTCGCTTTTCTGTTGGTATCTGCTGTGGCTTTTCGGGGTGATCTGTGGAATTTGGCGACGCGCCGTGATTTGGTTGTTGAGGCCGGTCCGGTAGATGGGGCGGTACGCAGTCCGCGGGAATCAGGTGATCTCGGTATATTCAGTGGCGCGCTCAGTGCGAAGCTATTTTTCTCAAAACCCAAAAAAGTCGCGAGAACGCAGGTGGAGATTACACCAGAGCGCCGATTTATCTGGGATGAGATAGTCGCGATCTCACGCCGATTTGGCGATCCTCCACCTACGGCCATGGATCCTCGGTTTGTTCGAGAGGTCGAGCGGCATTTGAAAAATTTTACCCGCGGCGGGTATCATAAACAGCTACTTGAGCGCAAACAACTGATGTGGCCTGAAATTGAGAAGGGTTTAATCGTCAAAGGTCTACCCGTTGAGCTTGGTTTTATCGTGTGGGTGGAGTCAAATTTTCAACGTGACGCTTTGAGTCCCGTTGGGGCTTTTGGTCCGTGGCAGTTCATGCCTGAAACGGCGCGTGAGTATAAGCTAACCGTATCAAGTAAACTCGATGAGAGAAAAGACCTCGCCAGATCAACTGTAGCGGCAGCTGATTATTTCACAGATTTATTGAGGATGTTCGGTACTGAGCGTTATCTTCTGGCTGTCGCTTCATATAATACAGGTCAGAACAGAGTGAAGCGATTACAGATCGCGGCGACTGTGAACAAGGAGCGATCAAGTGATTTTTGGCACTTGAGATCCATGCTGCCAAAGGAGACTGCGGATTATGTCCCCAAGTTTATGGCCGCGGTGATTATCGGTCGAAACCCAGAACGCTGGGATGTTTCCCATTAGAGTCGTCCTTCGCGATTTGCCACTTCTCGGTTAAAATGCCTGTGCAAAAAATAATCTGATTTTGATTTTTCAATTGAAGCCCCTAGCAGATCATATTTTTTATAATATTTACAGTCCCTTGCAAGTGTCTGCGAGGGGTAATTTATAGTTGCCCCCATGGTCGCAAAAGGTATTCTCTAGCTCAGAATCATTTGCTGATTTTCTAGGACTTTCTGATGACCGGTGAGAGCTCGCCAGCACTTCGCTTTGATCGTGGAACCCTCATTGTTGAGGGGTTTTCAGATGCGGTCCTGTCACGTCTTGAACCTTGGGTAAAATACGACCAACGCACCAAAAATTGGCGCGCCGAAGCCAGATGCTACCGTGATGTTGCGACTTTGCTACGAGAAATGAAAGTCGTATTTGCCGATCACGCCCGAGCCTACAGTCTGCTGAGCCTCGAGTTGCAGGCGCCTTTGTTGCCAAGAACTCATCAATCTGCGGCCATCTCGGCTTGGAAATCAGCCGGTTACCGCGGCGTCGTAAGTTTGCCCACTGGCGCGGGAAAAACTGTGTTGGCTGTGATGTGCATGTCAGCGCTGGGACGTCCGACCTTAATTTGTGTTCCAACCATTGACCTGATGCACCAATGGCGGGGTGTGCTTCAAAAATTCTTTGCTGTTGAAGTTGGTATGTTGGGTGGTGGGTCTCAAGAGGTTAAAGATGTGACCGTTGCCACCTATGATTCCGCAGCGATCCATGCTGAGCGCCTTGGTCCGAAGTTTGGTTTAGTTATCTTTGACGAGTGTCATCATCTACCGGCTCCCGGGTATTCGCTGATAGCCGTTTCTTCAATTGCGCCATTTAGATTGGGTCTATCTGCGACGGTGGAGCGCTCTGATGGTGGCGAGCAATTGCTTTATGATTTGGTTGGTGATTTGGTTTTTGAAGGACGCTTTGGTGAGCTGGAAGAGAAAACCCTCGCGCCCTACCGCGTTGTTCAGATTGAAGTTGATATGACTGCAACCGAGCTCGCCCAGTACCAGGCGGCAAGGAACGTTTATAAGAACTTTCTACGTCAGGCTAGAATCAATTTTTCCGATGGTAATGGCTGGGCTCAGTTTGTGACACTCTCTGCTCGCTCCGCGCAGGGTCGTGCCGCTATGCAGGCATTTCGCGAGCAGAAGCGTTTAGCCCATGCAGCGTCCAACAAGCTTGGCGAATTGTGGCGTATTTTGCAGATGCATAAAGGCCAGAGAGTCATTGTATTCACGGATGAAAATTCCCTTGCATACAACATCGGCCGCCAATTTTTTGTGCCAGTGTTAACACACCACACAAAAGCCTTGGAGAGAACCAGAATTCTTGAGGCTTTCAAGTCTGGTGAGATTACGGTCATCGCGACATCTAAAGTTCTTAATGAAGGCGTGGATGTACCAGAGGCTAGCGTGGGTGTCGTTTTGTCGGGAAGCGGTACGGTTCGTGAGCATGTGCAACGCTTGGGTCGAATCCTTCGCCATAAGGACGGGAAAAACGCGGTTTTGTACGAAATTATCTCACGAGGAACGAGTGAGAAGTATGTGAATCAAAGGCGGAGGCAGCACTATGCTTACCAAGGATCTGGTGCAAGTCACAACGCGTAACGGCAAACTATTCCCGCGCTTCTGTCCTTCCGATGACACGAAGGGGTTAGCTGACGCAAGGGAGTTGTGCGATTTTTTTAGCGCCGCACCTGGACGGACTCTAGGAGATGTTGAAGACGAATTGAAAACTCTATGCACAACCCCGCGACGTCGCGCCCTGGCTAAGTTGTTGATCGACACTTGTGAGGTGTCCGAACCAGATCCAACAATTATGGAGATGCGCTGGAATATCTTCAAGGCTGCCGAGAACTTTCGCCTTGGCGGAAATCAGGATTTTAAAGTTTTCACCCAGCAAGTTGCCGCCGAATTTGGATCAAGCCCCTCGGAACTAGGGCAAAAAATATTTTCCGATTTGCCGTCAGCGCGGGTTCTTCAGGCCTTCTCACCCATGCCCACGGCTAGTTTGATTGATCTCATGAACTTTGCGCAGGTAAGGACCATCCTTTGCCTCGCGAAAGAACTTCAAGTAACACTTAAAAAAACCTCCACAGCACAGCGAAGAGAGTTTTTACGTCAAGTGAAGTTTCAGCGTTTGATCGCGGACGTTGAAATGGATTCTTCCTCTAACACATTGACAGCCAGCCTTAGTGGGCCTCTAGGTGATCTGTGTGGTGGAGCCGCTTATGGGGCTCGCTTGGCAAACCTGCTCAAGTTTATCGCATCATTTTCCGAGTGGAGTCTTGAGGCCAGTGTCAAATGGAAGGGCAAGTACTTGCAAATGAGTCTGGACCATCGTTCGGGTGTAAAAAGCACTCACTCCAGAGTCAATGGTAGTTTCGTTCCACCAGAGTTTTCGCAATTAGTTGACGCCATTGGCAAAGAAGCTGGCCTGGAAGCACGCTTGGGGGATGACTTTTTAGATTTTGGAGCGGAAAGCTACTGTTTCCCCGACCTTATCGTTGCGAGTGAGGGTCAGTCTTTCGCGATCGAATTATTTCACGGTAACCATAAGAGTCAGATTAAGCGACGCTTGGCGGCGGTGAAGCGAGCCAAGACAACAAATTTCCTCATGGGAATCGATAAGTCGCTTCTGAAAGATAAGACAATCGCACAGGTCGTTGATGAAAGTGATTGGTTCAAGTCTTATGGTTTTGAGTTCAATCAGTTTCCCACCCCTTCAGTGATCAAGAAGGTGGTTATGCGACATGGTTGACCCAGCTGATACGATCACATCCAGCCTAGACATCGTACTGCGAAGCAAATTTGATTTTCCATCATTTCGGCCCCGTCAACGAGATGTTTGCGCCTCGGTTTTGTTAGGCAAGGATGTCCTTCTTGTGATGCCGACTGGAGCTGGAAAGTCCCTTTGTTACCAGCTGCCGACGTTGGCTGCGCCGAAAGGACGGGCCTTGGTCATTAGTCCGCTCATCTCATTGATTGAAGATCAGTACTCGAAGTTGAAAGCCCTTGGGGTTTGTGTTGCACGGATTCATTCAGGAATGAGTCGCTCGGAGATCTTCGAAGCGTGTGAGCAATGGAGATCCAGCCAGGCGCGGTTCCTATTTGTGGCGCCCGAACGATTAGGGCATCTTAGTTTTTTGGATTTCTTGGAACAGAATAAACCCAATCTGATCGCGATCGACGAGGCTCATTGCATCTCCACTTGGGGCCACGATTTTAGATCCGATTATCGCAACTTAAACGCGAGACTTAAACGCCTGAGGCCGGCCAGCATCATAGCTTTAACCGCCACCGCGACACCACAGGTCCAGCAGGATATCGTCGCGCAGCTTGAGCTCGAGGATCCCGATATTTATATCCACGGATTTCGTCGAGAAAACCTGGCAATCAATTTTCTCCGAATCAGTCCAGAGGGACGGTTGGCCGCCGTATCCTCCATTTTGCGAAAAGACGCCGGCAGAATGCCATGTTTGATTTACGCGCCAACCCGTAAGGCTGCTGATCACGCTGGTCGAGAGCTATCAGCAAGCTTCAAAGTCGGTGTATTTCATGCTGGCTTACCAGTGGAGGAACGCCGTTCAGTTCAAGCGGCCTTTATGGATGGGAGAATCGATATATTGGTCGCGACCAACGCGTTCGGCATGGGCATTGATAAGAAGGACGTGCGCTCGGTTATTCATTTGGCGGCATGTGGTTCAGTCGAGTCCTACTATCAGGAAATTGGCAGAGCTGGTCGCGATGGTTTGCCGAGCGCTGCCATCATGATGCACTCAGCGATCGATAAGAAGACGCTGGATTTTTTTCATCGTCAGAACTATCCGGACGTCAGGCTTCTGAGCGATGTATTTCGTGCGATTGAGAGTGGATTAAGGTCTCGGGCTGATCTCGAACGAGTTCTCGATCTAGAGCCGGACATGATTCGCTTTGCCATTGAGAAGTTATGGGTTCACGGGGGAATCGAAATTCGCGATAACGAGGGTTTTTTTGCGTCCAATAAGCATTGGCAAGTCCGCTACGACGAGCAGCGGGAACACAAAGAGCGCTTAATGGCCAAAGCTCTGGCTCTTCCGACGGTGTCGGGCTGTCGAATGAAGTATCTGATCTCCTACTTTGGAGATAGTGCTGATACTGATGAAAAATGCCAAATTTGTGATCGTTGTGCGCCTGTTGCAGAAACTCTCGCCATACCAGTCAGTGTTGCTGAAGCTGAACGGGACGATCAATTGGCGTTAATTAATTCCTTGCTTCCTTATCAGTCAAAAGTTAAGGGTCAATTATATCGTGATGTTTTTGTTGAGCAGGGTTGGGCGCGAGAAAGGTTTGAAGCGCTCATATGGGATCTTGAGGAAAAAGGTCTCATTTTTTGCATCAATAAGACGTTCGAAAAAAATGGCAAGACACTGATTTTTCAGAGGCTAGGTCTTACCGGCGCGGGTCGAGACTACCTGTCGCTAATAGCCGGACAGCGTTCACATAAGACAAAGCAGAAATCGACTCGTAGAAATATTGAGCGTAAACCTGGGTTCGGGATCCACCACCGAAATCGTGTACTATCACAAGCGGAGAGTAAATAAATGGCTAAGAAGTCATCCGTGAAATTCGTATGCAATGAATGCGGCTCGACACATTTAAAGTGGCAGGGTCGATGTCCAGACTGCAGTTCGTGGGGATCTGTACAAGAGGAGTTAGTTGCTGGGCCGTCGCTTGGTTTTCGTAAACCGGGTGGAGCTGTTGCGGCTCCGACAAAAGTCATTTCTTTAGATGCTGATCAGGAGTTGCCGCCTATTTTCAGAACTCCGGTTGGGATTTCTGAACTAGATCGTGTGCTGGGAGGTGGTTTGGTGCCTGGGGCCTTTATCCTCCTTTCGGGCGATCCGGGAATCGGGAAGTCGACCTTGCTGCTCGAAGCTGTATTTGAGTTCGCGAAACAAGGCAAAAAAATTCTTTATTCATCAGGCGAGGAAAGTGCCGGGCAGATACTTCTCAGGGCACAGAGGCTTGGGCATCTCCACCCGAATATTTTTGTGGCCAACGAGACCAACGTTGATGCGATCTCCGCAACGATACAGGCCCATAAGCCTGACATGTTAGTTGTCGATTCCATCCAGACAGTTTTCTCTCCAGATGTTCCATCTGCGCCAGGAAGTGTCACACAGGTGCGTGAGTGCGCGGCAAAATTACTCGACGTTGCGAAATCACAGGATCTACCGGTATGGCTCGTTGGTCATGTAACTAAAGATGGGAGTATCGCTGGACCCCGCGTGTTGGAGCACCTTGTTGATTGTGTGCTCTATTTGGAGGGTGAGCCGAATAGTGGCTATCGAATTTTGCGTGCTGTAAAAAATCGGTTTGGATCAACAGGAGAGATTGGTGTATTTGAAATGAATGGCGATGGATTACGTCCCGTTGCTGATCCAGGTGCACAATTTCTGGAGCACTTTTCCGCGTCCGGACCTCGGCCAAGTGGCGTAAGCGCGACTGTAGCTGTCGAGGGGACGCGGCCAATCCTGGTTGAAATTCAGTCGCTCGTCTCAAAAACTGCTTTCGGTCACCCAAGGCGTGTTGTGACCGGGCTTGATGCCAATCGGGTAGCTATATTGCTCGCAGTTTTGGAAAAGCGCTCTGGATTATATTTAAGTTTAAATGATGTTTATGCCACTGTGGCTGGGGGCTTGAAAATTAGCGAGCCTAGTGCTGATTTTGCGATAGCTGTCGCGATTGCATCGAGCCTGCTCGATCGCCCCATTGGTGGTCGATATTGTTTTGTTGGAGAGCTTGGTCTCTCAGGCGAAATACGTGGTTGCCCACATTTGAGCGTTCGAATCACAGAAGCCGCGAAAATGGGCTTTGAGCGGATTTATGTGCCGGAGGCCAGTTTGAAAAATGAGAGTGCCCGCAGTGTGACGGGTGGAAAAAATATTGAAATTGTTCCAGTTAGAACGCTTTCCAATTTGGAAAAGCTTGGGCTGTGGTGATTGACGAAGGTTCAAGGAAAAAAAAGCCGCTTCTTTACGAAGCGGCTTTTTTTAGTTCTTTATCCGCGTATATAGCAGCGGCAGAATGGATTGTAATACCAAGCGGGACCACTCTTGTCAGGTAGGCTTTGGCCTCCAGCAGGCTTTTGTGAAGCATTCTGACAAGGCCCTTGTGAGGGATCGCAATTTTGCCCTTTGGGAAGGTTTGGATTTGATCCTGGAATCGGAATTGCTAAACTTGGAATTGTAGGGGTAAGGGAGTCTGCGACAACAACTGATACGGATGCGGACATTTTTCGACCTGTATCGCTCGTGCAAGTTGCGTTGACGACATATTGGCCAGGTGTATTATAAGAATGTTGCGTAACGGCGCCCACGCCCGAGTCAGAATCACCGTAGTCCCAATTGACGGTTAGTTTTCCTTTGAGTTCGCAAATTCCTGTGAACGTGACGGCTTGGTTGACTCCGGTCAGCACAGGTTTGCCGTGAATTGTGAAACCGCCCTCGACTTGACTTGGGGTGATGGACTTATCCACGACACGTAATGTCATCGTTGCGATCGCCGTTTCATTGTCTTCGCTTTTTACCGTCATCTTAATTAGATAGTCGCCAGATGTGTTAAAAACATGTCCGGTTGTTGCTAGGCTGGAACAGGATGTTCGCTTGACCGAGGTTTTTTTCGCGGTTCCTAGCTCGTAGTCTGCGGCAATTATACCGGGATTTTCACAAGTTGATTTTCCAAGATAGTTTGGGTCAAGAGTGTCGGCGGATGGACGAACGTCGACCCGAGTGCCCGCGTAAACCCAGGTGACGCTAATTCCACGATCGATGACTTCGATTTGAGCCGTGGGTGCCATGGCCTTCGACGCGTCAAACGAATTTGTTGTAATTAATCCTGGCTTCAAAACCTGGTAACCAGCCTGCTTGCAGGCTGAAACAGATAGGCCGATAGCCAGTATCATTTTCCAAGGCAAAGTTTTCATTAGCAATTTATTTACCGGTATCCTCATAATGTTTTCCTTTCCACATCCGCTCTGCAACAACTGTTATCCAATTCCGCTTCGTCAATTAGTCACTTCGTCTTATTTTTTCGAGCCGGCTTTCCCCCTTTGGGTGCCTTATCGGTATTAATTTTTTGCGACTTTACTTTTTTCGTAGGCTTACCCCCAGGATCGGTCGCGCCCTCGGCAGCTTTGGGATTAGCTAAGCTACGCTCTTCTTCTTTTTCTTCCATACGATGAATTCTGAATTCAACGCGACGATTCAATTGGCGGCCTTGATAATTGCTATTGCTGGCTACAGGCTCGGTTTCTCCGCGGCCCTCAGCGAAAATTTTTGTACCGTCAATTTTTTGCTCGTCAGTCAGCCATTTCTTTACCGTTTCGGCTCGACGCTTGCTCAATGCATCATTGTATTCACTTGAGCCTAGTGAGTCTGTGTGTCCAATGACGACGAGCTTCGTAAACCCGGTTGATTTTTTTAAATGATCAGCGAGGTCTTTGAGCACCTGTTTACTCGTGCCCAAGACTTGCCGATCAGAATCAAATTCGAACATGAGGTCATGCACGGTGATTTTTTCGTAAGTTTGTGGCTCAACATTAAATGGGTTTGTTTCTCTAACCGTTTCTGGTGGATCTCGGCGGGTTGACCGTGATGGTTGGTCAAAGGCTGGTCCAATCGCATAGTTGATTCCAGCATAGAATCTCCAGTCTGGGGAGCTTAATCCTTTGGCCAGTTCGGTGCCGACGCCGGAATGGATGGACATGTTGGTGTCCAGATCGTGTTTAATGCCTAGGGAGAATTCCGAGGAAGATGCGGTTCTGTCACCATTCTTGTTAACTTTTCCCTGGGGGCTACTTCCAAAGATTTCAGCGACCACTTTTGAATCAATGGATTCTATGCGGTAATTTACAGCTGTTGACCAAATCAACTGATTTGTTAAGGGTTTGATCGGGTCAGCCTCGGGCAGAGCGTCCCCGGCTTTTCGCCAACGGTAGCCGAGGTTAATTCCAAGCCCAATGTCTTTTGTTAGTTGTCGTGTGCCAATTAAAACAAGTGAGTAGATGGGAGCATTTGTTTTCCCAACATAAGGATTGTCTTTCGTTCTGTTTAAGTTGACCAGTGCCTGCAGCGCAACGCCGCTATCTTTGTCGCCGAGAAGACGATATTTGGCATTTATCCGAACTTCAGTGTTGCCATTATCTCTAAATTTACCATTCCAGGATTTTGTTTTTACGGATGACGTGATGACTTGGGGGAGGCTTAGGCCAAGATCAAAGTTTTTAGAAACACCGTAACCAACATTGAGATCGCCGCCGAGAACTGTATCGTTAAACTTACTTCGAGTCTGGACGCTGTCGGTGGCCTCAAAATATGGCAAAGTATTAACCGCGTAGTTCATAAAGAAGCCGAAATTGAAAAATCCCGGTTCTAGGGTTTCGGCGGATTCGACCGTTACGAAGTCAAGACCACTGGTTGTTGGATTGAAGTTTTGCATATCTGAGCCGACCACGTTGGCTTGGCTGACAGGTGTTAAAAGTCCTGACAGGGCGGCGATCGTTGTTACCTGGAGGGGAAGGCGGTGAAAACGACTGCCAGTTCGGTTAATTTTTGGAATAGATTTCATGCACTTGTATCCCGCCCAAAGGGGCTTTTTGATGGCTTTACCGCGCTCGATGCGACCGGTTTAAAGGGCCGCTCACAGGGCTCTTAGCAATCTTAGTGCCAGTCAATTTGCCCCGTTTAAAACCATAATAACTATCTGTAAATATTATTATTTTAAGGTTATTGCTCGAGCCGTGCATGGCTTTCATTAGTTTGGCTCATGAATTGCATCGCTAGAGGGGGGAAGGTCTTCTCATTCGCGTTTTAAAACGCCGAGTCCATCGACCCAAAGAGAGTTAGAGGGAGGAGAAATCTATGTTTGTTACATTTCAGAAAGCAACTCGCGATATCTTGACGAGGGCAATTAATGGAGCCCTGGTTGACCGCCGGGACTATGGGCAAGATATTAGGCTTTGGAATGACCGAGATCCTCGCGTTGATCAATCTTTTTTTCAGGGTTCAGTACCCGGTTTTGTGATTGCTAACGACCAGACTATCGTCGATTGGAATATCGGGTTTGAACTTGTTTTTGGATCTATGTCGAGCGTTAAGCGGGGAATGCCCGTAAGTGCCTGGTATGAACTTATAGATAACTTTCGTCGACTGCCCAATCGTGAAGAGAAGTTAAACGGTGAGGCTATGATACCCATCACTGATCGTGAGCGGGTCGTTTTCAATAGTCCCGAATTTGGCCGAATGGTTTTTATGCGGCTTATGTCACCTGTGCTCGACCGTATGACCGGGAGGGTTATTGGCTGGAATGTCACGCTCAACGTGAATTCAGTTAACGAACGCGTAAAGTTTTTCACAGAGCTAAATGATCGAATCCAGAAGTCCGGAAAACACGCTAGGTACGTCATGGGATTTGATCAATTGGCGTCAAAATCCCGAATAATGCATGATGCCGTACAAAAAATCATCGCCGATCTCGATAATATGCGCGAGGTTTTAATTCTTGGCGCAGTAGGTGCTGCACCGTTCGTTGAAGCTATTTTAGCCGAGCACCTGGATGCCCGCGTAGCTGTCATGGATGATGATATGGAGGCTCTTAGGCATCTGCGTCATAAACTCAGTCGCCATGGTAAGCGAGTAAAAATCATAAGACGAAAAGTGACCGACCTCAGTTCATTGCCAGAAGATCGTTTTGATGTGGCCGTTGTGCTGTGGCCAGCAGTGTCTTCGGGCGAACTTAGGCAAATAACCAAAGAGCTTAATAATAAGTTGGCCGATTACGGTCGTTATTCGATTATTAGCTGGTCCGTCGGTAAAGGGGCGAACAAGTTTTGGGAAGCTGTGCGTCGCGATTTAGAAGAGCGTCATGAAATTGATCTAATCCGTTGGCACATGAGTGTCATCAATAATGAACTGGCAACTCACCCGATCTGCGCTTTGGACGCAGGCGCCATTGTTGCGCCGGGTTTGGCGCAAACAGTTGAAATTGTGGGTCAACGTTTGCGTTAATTATTCCGCCAGTTTAGTTCATAGACTAGTTTCGTCTAGATCCTAAAGTTTAATCATGTTAAGACCTTGGACCTCGTAGCCGAGGTCTTTTTTTA
>JBIJBX010000094.1:0-8969 GCA_044344995.1 Oligoflexales bacterium
TGGCCCAAGGGTTACTTTTACGGCGTCAGCAAGTGTGTTAACGCCTTTTAGAATCTTGCGGCGAGAATCTTCGCCAAAATTAATGACTTTAGCTGTCATGGTATGTCTCCTGATGGATGGTTAGTTGAATAGTTGAAACTATAAACGAGCAAAAATTACTCGATGATACCGAGGATATCGCCTTCGTTGAGGATCAGATGCTCAGCGCCGTCCATTTTCACTTCAGAGCCTGAGTACTTGCTGAACAAGACGCGGTCACCAGCTTTAACTTCAAGCTTGCGAACGGTGCCGTTCTCCAAAACTTTGCCGTTACCGACAGCGACAACTTTGCCTTCCATTGGTTTTTCTTTGGCATTGTCTGGGATGATGATGCCAGTTGCGGTTTTGGCTTCGCCTTCCATGCGTTTCACCAAGATGCGATCGTGTAATGGTCTGATTTTCATTTCAAGTTCCTCTCTAGAAAATCGTTAATCAATATATGCGGACTAAAAAACACTGAGCCACAAGCTAATACCACTTGGGCACGAGTCAAGGGTGGATAACAAAAAAAAATGAAACTTGCCAGCATTTGGCGGCTTTTTAGGCGAAAAGTGTGAGGATTGTTCGTATTTTAGGCCTTATGGCCTTTAAGCTGTTAAGCTTTTAACGTGGTTCGACCGCTGGTATCGATGCTCTTTCTTGAGGCATAGGTGGGTTCGCCCCAAGTGTGCATAATTTCACGGACAAAATAGGATCTCGCCCGAATGGGGGTCGTGTTTTCATTAAAGTCCAATTCAAAGTTAAATTGGCCGTCATCTGTCGCCATGACAACTAACGATAGACGGTAGGTATCATGGCGGTCATCCTGAGCTAAAATAACGCGGTCAACACTTGCCCAAGGCATTTTATGGACTTTAAACCTAGTGGCGATCTCTAGCCCTTCTTTGCTGATTGTGACATAGCGCAAACTTCTCGCGTAGCTAGCCAGAATGGCAAACCAGGGGCTGATCACGAGTAGAGCGAATGACGCGAGCATAATGACTGGCTGGTTTAATACGGGCCACACCCCCGCAAGTCGAGCCATCACAAGAAAGATGACACACCCAATGAGACCGGTTGCGGCAGATCTCACCATGCGGCGAGGAAACGCCACAAACCTTTTTCCGCCGCCAGGCAGAGCATCGGTAAAGTAGAAGTTTTCACGGTCCTCGTGCTGACGGCGTGCGATGTAATCCGTCAGATCGGTGTCGTCGCGATCAATACGGGCAATCTGGTCCCAGATTTTAGCTTCCTGCTGAAACTGACCAGAAACTTCGTAGAGCCTGGCCCGGAGCTTCAGGGCCTCCACGTTTCGTGGGCCCATTTCAAGTAGACCGTCCAACGCTTGATGGGCGGAGTTAAGGTCGCCAGATTCGGCAATAGACTGTATTTGAGCCACATTTTTCATAGCCCTTGGATCGGACTTTTTGGAAGGAACTAAAGATTACCTTGGCTTCAGTCTCCAACTGCTGGCGCTAACAGTCTGTTATTATGAGGTAAATTATAATTTTATAAAATTCTTCCATTAGAATTATAAAAATGTTAAAGGGATGCCTACTTATTTACCATTTGCCATGAAAGATCCTATAAACCGTGTCAGATCTTACTGCATCATCTTCATCGGCTAGCCATAAACCCACTCCTGCAATTGCTGCTGTGGATGGAGTTGCTCAAACTTTTTCTCCGCCAGAGATCTTGGCCCCGGTTGGTGGTCGCGAGCAATTTTTTGCGGCGCTAAATTCAGGCGCGGATGCTGTTTTCCTTGGGCTTAAAAGATTCAACGCTCGTTCCCGCGCCGAGAACTTTACAATTGAAGAGCTTGAGACACTCGTACCCTTGGCCCATCGCTACGGCATGAAGGTTCTCGTAACCTTGAACATTCTCATAAAAGATGAAGAATTGGATGATGTGGTGGCAACACTTGGTTCTCTTGAGCGAATCAGTGTGGATGCAGTTATTTTGCAGGATATGGGTGTTGCTCGAATTGCCCGCAAGCATTTTCCGAGTCTTCGATTGCATGCCTCAACCCAGTTAGCGGTTCACAATCTTACCGGCGTGATTGAAGCACGAAAGGCTGGATTCAGCCGCGTTGTTCTGGCTCGCGAATTGACAGCAGAGGAAATTAAACGCATCAAGCGAGCCGTTGACATAGAGCTTGAAGTCTTCTGTCATGGCAGCTTGTGCTATAGCTACAGTGGTCTTTGCTTTTTTAGCGGTGCAGCGGATAGTCGCAGTGGTAACCGCGGCGAGTGCGCCTACACCTGCCGTGAGCCTTATAAAGTCATCAGTGAACCCGGGCACGGGTTTCTTTTCTCCATGCGAGACTTAGACACATCTCATAAGCTCGATCACATGATCGCTGGTGGAGTCAACGCGCTCAAAATAGAGGGCAGAAAAAAAGACGCCCAATATGTGACAAGCGTTGTCAGGCTTTACCGCAAAAAACTCAATGACTTTTACGGATTTAACACGTTAAGGGAATCAGCTCCGCCCTTGGCCAAAGATGCCCTAGGAAGCGAACAAGAGATTCGCAAAGATCTTGAGTTATCTTTCCAGAGGAAGACAACTAGTTTTTTCTTTGAGGGGCGTTATCATGAAAATGTGATTGATCTAGATAATCCTACCCACAACGGCATTCGCATCGGGACCATTGAGGACGTTCAGGGCCACGTAATCGCGGTCCGACTCGAGGATGATGTTGAAAAGTTTGATGGTCTAAAAATCATCCCACAGTCAAAGTTATATCATTCAAAACCACAAGATGGTGAATCGGTTAATAGTAGCGTTGAAAATCTCGAGCGACGCTATGGAAACCGTGAAACGTCGTTTTCCCTTCGTGAAATGACCTTTAAGGGGCGTAAAATCTATGAAGCAACACGTGGGATGCTGGTGGAGATCGGCGGTCCGATGGAGGATGTCACCATAAATAAAGGTGATCATCTCTATAAAACAAGAAGCAATGATCTTAAACAACGCGTTGAGAAGATTGCATCTGTGCCCATTGGCGACCGTCTGCGCCCCATGATTCCCGTCAAAACCATCGTTGATATGAAAGAACTCAGTGATGGTGCGACATCTCTGGCCGTGACAATTGTCAGGTGCGGCGAAATCGTCGCCGAGGCTTCTTTGATTATTGAGCATCCCCAAATGCGAGAAAAAGGTGACTTGAAAGCGGACTTGAAAGACGTGTTTTCAGTTTATGGGGATGAGAACGCCTATACGTCTGAATTTCATTATGAAGATTTAAAGAATTACTTCATCCCCCGTGGTCAATTGAAGGAACTCAAACGTCAGGTAAGCGTAAACCTCAAGCAGGCGATCGATCATCTTCATGACGAACGCATTACAATAGCTCTGGCAGATCTTCGTTCTGACATCATGGATTTTGGCGCGGAATTACAGTCAACGTACACAATAAAAGTTGACCGGATGGACTATTTGCCGTGGATTGAGGAATGGAGCAAGGCAAACCCGATCGAAGAAGTTGTCTTTGAACCTAAAAAAATGTTTCTTCCAAGTGTTCGCCCCGAAGAGTTTCTAGATGGTCTAATTGAATTTAGTCGCAGAACATCCATATCAGTAAGGGTTGCCATACCGACAATCATTAGAGCCTGGGACGAGCCGGTTCTTCGCGTGTGGTTAAAACGTGCTAATGAACTTGGGTTTGATAACTTTGAAGTCGGGAATTTGGGTGCTTTTGAACTGATGAGAACGCTGGATTTACGAACCCAGAGTCTCACGGCGGACTTTACGCTCTATAGTTTGAACAGCCAAGCTGCCAAGAAATGGCAGGAGATGGGTGTGGCGAAGGCTGCACTTAGCATTGAAGATGATCTTTCGAGTATTACTTCTCTACTGGGTCGTTGGCCTGCGGGCATCAAGCCCTACGCAATCCTATACAAAGATACGCCTTTGTTTATCGCTGAGGCATGTTCATTAACGGCTCTTCATAACGGCTGCCCGTCAAGTAAAGTTTGCGGATATCGAACTCTTGAGATCGAAAACACCAAGGGCGAGCGTTTTCACGTGGCCCATGAGGGCTGCAAATCCATTGTTTATGGCGAGAAAGCCTTTTCATTGTCTGGTCGACGCAAAACGCTGGAGCGGGCCGGTGTGAGGCAATTCAGATTGGATTTTTTAACCAGGCCTTACACAAAAGAGCAGTTTTTTTCTGTCCTAGACCATATTCGAAACGATCGGGATGTGCCGCACACACACGTTGCGAACTTTGAAGGACATCTCAAATGATCGGAGATTCAGTTCTCGACCTTTTAGTGACTAAGATCTCAAGCCCCGCGTGGACGCCTGGCAAAAAAGACATCGCCGAAATTGTAGCGGTTTGGGGGCGTTTATCTTTAGAGCAACGCGAACTGATATTGTCAAAATTTACCCGTCTTGACGCGCCGGCCGCAAAAGCGGCCTTGAATGCGCTGGGTGGTCTAGATACACGTATGCGCTCTGAACTAACGCGTCCCATATTAAAAGCTGGCTTGAAAAATTTTGGTCGGCATCCCGAAACGGCAGAGCGCCTTAATATTCAAACAATTTGTCAAGCAAGCTTACAACACCCTGAGGCGAGGATCAGGAAATCCGCTGCCCAAGCCATCGGCACTTCATGGGCTGCATTAGACCATGAGTTGAGGGTAGAAGTTCTTGCGGCTATGAAACAAGCGGCAAGTGTCGCGCAAGATCCAAGTGAGATAAAGGCCATAACTGACGCCCTTGGGAAAAGTGGTGATGCTTCGGCGCTTGCGTTTTTACGCGGCGATGATTTTGAAAAAGATACAAAAACAAGAGCAAGATCAATCGTGAAGTTGACGCGAGATCTGGCCAAAGCATCAGATGATGACGCCGTGGCTTGCCCCGATCTATTTGCTGTTAAATTACCAATAATAACCTGGTTTACACCTGGTCTTGAGCAGCTGGCGCAAAGCACGGATGTTTTTAAGGATGGTCAGCGTTTGGCTCCGGGGCTTTTAAAGTGTCCCGATTTGAAATGGGCCGACTTGAAGAAAAGTTTTTTATGGCACACGGCCGGTTTTCAGTTGGATGAACTGAATGAATTGACGCCCGACGCATTAGTGAAATTATTGAAAGCCTATAGTGAGGCGATCATAAAGGCAATGCCGCAGTTAAAGGGTAAATTTGTTCGGATTCGCCTCGGTCGCAGCCACGGGGTATCAAGATCCTTTTTGTGGGAATTTGCGGAAGAACTAATGAAGGCTAATTGCGGCTTGATCAATGATGGTCGAGACCCACACTGGGAATTGGAGCTTTTCGATAAGATGCTTGTTTTAGTTCCCAAAAAACATTTAGATGAGCGTTTCGCATGGCGATCGAATCATGTTGATGGCTCTAGTGATCCAACTGTTGCTGCGGCAATTGTGACAATGGCAGATATTACCGCAAATGAAACAGTCTTCGATCCTTTTTGCGGGGCCGGCACGGAGCTTATTTTGGCAAACAAAATGAAAGGTGCTCATAAGCTGATTGGCTCTGATCTAGATCCACTCGCCTTAGATGCAGCCAGAGAATCTTTTAGACAGGCCGGCGTGAGCGCCAACATCTTTCATGGAGACGGTTCAAAGTTCGCCGGCAGCGGAGTTGATGTCGTCATTTCCAATCCTCCATTTGGTATGCGCACGGCTAGAGGCGGGGCGCGAGAGGTTTTAGAGACTTTTTTTGCGAACATGGCTCCTAAAATTTCAAGGGGCGGGCGAGTTGTAATTTTGTCCCATGCACCGTCATCAACGCGCAGATGGGCGCATGATGCTGGACTGGATTTGCGTCGGTATTTGCCGGTAAGCCTTGGTCGCATGGAATGCGAGTTACAATGTTTTGTGAGAAGGTAGAATGTACGGATATATTTTAGCTTTCTTAAGTGGGACGTGCACGGGTCTAACGGTTGCGGTTGGGAAGGTTTCAGCCCAGCATCTATCGGCCTCCATGTATGTCTTTTTGATTTCATTTCTATCCCTGATCATGATGTATGTTTGGCGATCTCTTACCGTAACCTGGCGGATAAATTTGCCACCTCCAGGCGTTCGTGGGCCGCTGTTTTGGCAATCTGCATTCTCAGCTTTTGCACTTTGGGGATTTTGGGAAGGTGCTAGGCAGATTAATACCGGCGTAGCCTCATTTGCTGTACGTACAGAGCTAGTCTTCGTTCTGATAGCTAGTTGGATTTTTTTTAAGGAAAAAATTGAAAAGATTGGTGTGCTTGGTGCCCTGCTGATTTTGCTTGGATCTGTGGCAATGGGATTTAGGCCAGACGAAAAGTTAATGAGCGAAGCAGGGCAGAATCCGGCCATTTATACTTATGGGATCAGTATTGTTATTTTGAGTGGCGCAGGCTTTGCGGCCTCTGAATGCTTTGCCAAGATTATTGCAAACCGAATTGAGCCGTCGGCACTTGTCATGTGGCGGGGGCTGTTCTTGGGCCTGGTTTTTTTTGTCATGGTGTTAGTTGAAGACGGAATGGCGGCTTTCCAGCGTGTGATGCCTATGGACTGGATCATCTGCTCAGCCGCAGCCTTGCTTGGTCCGGTTTTGGCGCGCGTTTTATTTATGATATCCTTGCGTAAGATTGATCTCGGTAAGGCCTATCTTATTTGCCAAAATGAGCCCATCGTCACTGCTGTCTTTGCTTGGGTTCTCATCGGCGAAAAAATGTGCCCCGGTAATATTACCGGGGCTGTATTGATTCTTATAGGCTGCGTTGTGATCAGTCTTCCAGGCCTCGCCAAACTTCGTCAGAGCGCCTGATCGTCGGGAGTTTTTTGACGCGCTCATTGGCTTCATTTTCGTATTTTTCTTGTAAGTCTTTCGTGCGTTCATATTCAGCTGCGGATTCTTGACGCTTACGTGTAAGCTCCTCTTCTTCTTGTTTAGCTAGGCTCGCTTTGCGCTGTTTTTCTTCATTCAAAGCGGCTTTTACACGCGCTTCAATCGCTTCTTGTTCCTTCCAGGCGGCCTCTAGGATAGCTCTGTTTCTTTCGATAGCTTGTTTGATTTGGTAAAAATCACTTTCTTGAACGACCTTCGGATCCAAAGTCGCTGCGGGATCAAATCGATGGGCGTTACGAAGCTCTTCTGGGACATCTTGTAACGGCGGTTCGGTATTGCCGCTTTCAATGGCGTCGACAATGTCAGTGCCTTGTTTAGGCGCTTTTGACGTCGTACAACTACCCGTCACAAACGCGAACAGAGCAGCTAGCATTAGAGCAGCTCGTTTGTTTGCATTGCTCGTGGTGACTTTTTTATGACGATTGGAAAGAAGATTGACGTGAATCATGACATAAACCTCAACAACAACAAGAATTCCTGATAATCCATCCGCAGCAGCAACAACCTGAAAAAAACCTCACTCTGCGGGCCAACAAGGCTTGCAGAGTCATTATACAAGATGCAAGCCCGCGACCAATGGTATTAATTAAAATTGCCAATGATTTCAGGGGCCCCCCTTAATTCTGGGTGTCAAATTTCTTGACAGCTGTCTAAAAAACTAACGAATTAGAGCAACTTATGACACTTGGGCTAGGCTAACTTGCGGTAATGGTTAAGCCCGCGAAAAGGCTTTCCTGGCTCGCAAGCCACCTGCAACCTGTCGGGGCTGCAACCGCATTGGGCTGGGCCATCCAAGGCTCTACGCAAAGAAACTCCGACGGCTGGTTCGTCCAGGTCACGAAGTAATTAAACAGGTCTAGTGGGCTAGCTTGTATAGTGATTTGCTTGTTTGGTGCTAACAATCTCGCGCCGTTGTCTTCGGCTTTTCCAATGATCAAACTGCTTAATTCGGTTTTTGGTAACAGCCAGGGGCCAGCGCCAAGATGCGTTGCGGCATCCAGTGGTTTGCCTGCCATACCCTGGTCTGTGACCGGGTAGACGGTCTTTGACTTAAGTTCTAAGCGCGTTGGATGTTGGCGAATCGAGAAGTAGGGGTGCCAGCCCATGGCGACAGGCATTTTTTGTTCCCCATGTTTTGATGATGGGGATTGATGCCTGATCTCGACAGATATCTGGAGGGATTTTGCTGAGAGGGTGATATCCATGATGATGGAAAAATCGAAAGGATAAATGGTTTTTGTGTCAGGTGTTGACCGCATTTGTAATCGCGTCCGATCATGCAGGCGTTCTAAAACATCCCATTCTGTTGACCAGGAAAATCCGTGAATCGGCATAGGATAGACTTTGCCGCCAAGGCCATATTTATAAAGTTCACCTTGGTGCTGAACTCTGCCCGCAAAGGGAAATAAAAATGGAAGGCCGCCTCCGGGCCAGTCTTTTGAATGTGCATCAAAGTCCTTTGGCATCCAAATAACTTCGTGGCCATCTGCCAAGTGCAGTTTTGAGATCAAAGCGCCGCGCTGCGGCATTATCTCCGCAATGGCTTCGCCGCTCTGTAGTTTGATTATGTCCATATCTGAAAGTTTATCAAACAACGTCGTTCAGCTGTAGCCTTTTAATATTAGCTTGCTTTAAAAGCTCGGCACTTTCTGTGGGTCATAGGACAACGTTTGGCCTTCTTTCGTTTCCTTTTGACCTTTGCGAATGAATATGATGGCACCTTCGTTAATTGAGTAGCCACGCGGTGATTTGAGTTTCATTTCGGGACCGAAATAGCCCACAACGTGCCCTTTAATCGTTCCTGACCCGTCAGCGAGGACAAGACGGTCATTCATTTGCAGACCCCATGCCCGGCCTTTGTCAACGTAGGCCCACGCGCCGCGGATTTTCACAATTTGTGGAAGCTCGTCGCGTTTCAAGGCGCGTTGCTCGCTGGTCATCAGATCCATCAGTCTTCCAGAGAACTTCAGCTCAACTTCACCAGTTGTTTTTGCGCCAATCGTGAGGGGCTCGTTCCAATTTTCAGGGAGGGATTTGCCAAATACAGCCTCGGTCACAGTTATGCCCATGTTCAGATTTATGGGCAGTTTCGACTTTTTGGGATT
>JBIJBX010000008.1:0-28206 GCA_044344995.1 Oligoflexales bacterium
ATTTTGTAAGTGGCTGATATTAAGCAATAAAAAATGACCCCAGTAAGGGCTAATCTCACCTGGAGAACATGGCGTACGTGGGTATTGCCGCGAATTTTCCTAGGGCTAGAACTCGGGGCTTGAACATCCAGTTATGAGCGGTATGCTCCAGGGTCTATTAGCTAACCAATTGATACTGCGAATGTTTCGTTAAAGGCCAGACTATGAAATCAATCAACTTAGGTGTTTCTGTTTCGACCGTTGTCAGCGCCCGAAAGGCGGACGGTTTTTTGTGTGTGATCGGTGTGGATAGCAAAAACCATTCAAAGTTGGAATCCATTACCGGCAAACTGCCGTCTTGGCTCAAGCAAGAATTCAGTCAGCTAGCAAAAAAGCGGGATTTTAAACCCAAGGCTGGTAGTTTTTTGGCTTTCGACAGTGCCGATGGAGTTCGCAAAACGCTTCTGCTTGTGGACGCGAAGGCTGGTAAGTTTGAATTACTGTCGGCGGCTCGTAAAGTGATTGAACCGGCTGTTTTTGATGCAAAAGTAAAAAGCCTCACGATTGATCTATCACAGGTTGGAGCTTTGAGTGATGACTTAGCTGATGCGGTTATTTCTGCTGCAGCGGCGAAGCTCTATAAATTTCCCAAATACGAGGGTCCTCAGAAAGATAAAAAACCACCTTCAAAATCAGACGACGACTCCCTCGACATTTGCGTGGTGGTTACAAAAGTCCACATGAAAAGTGTGCAAAAAGTCGTTGAGCGGGCCATTACACAGACGACAGCCGGTACAAATTTGGTGCGCTGGCTGGCCAAGAGGGCTGGCAATGACTTGACCTGTAAAAACTATATTACCTACCTGAGACAACTTTCACGCGAGCGACGTTGGACCTTTAAACATCATGGGCACGAGTGGCTTGAAAAAATGAAGGCTGGGGCGTTTTTGGCGGTCGTTAAAGGCTCTGCTCACAAAGACTACGGCATCGTTGAGATGACTTACACGCCAAAAGTTAAAACCAGCAAACACCTGGCGTTGGTGGGCAAGGGCCTGGTGTTTGACACGGGCGGGCATTGCCTTAAGCCATCTGCTTATATGCTTGGGATGCATGGTGATATGGGCGGTAGTGCAGTTGCCCTAGCGGTTTTAAATGTGGCCTCGCTTGAAAAATGGCCCTTTAAAGTCACGGCCTATCTCGCTGTCGCGGATAATATGATTGGTCCACACTCCTACAAGCCTAACGATGTGATCACCTCCATGAAGGGTACGACCATCGAGATTATTGATACTGATGCGGAAGGGCGCATGGTCCTGGCTGATACGCTGTTTTATGCCGCCAGGTCAAAGCCGACCCTTATGATGGATTTTGCCACGTTGACCGGAGCCTGTATCAGGGCAATCGGCACCACATACTCCGGTGTCTTCACCAACCGCATTGATTTGCATAAAGACTTGATCAAAGCCGGTTCAGATTGTGGGGAGCGTGTTTGGCCGTTTCCCATGGATAAGGATTTTGCCGAGTGTCTTGAGAGCACGGTGGCTGACCTGAAACAATGCAGGGAAAAAGGCGGGGTTGATCACATCGAAGCAGCACAGTTTCTGATGCATTTTGCCGGTGAGGAGACGCCTTGGGTCCATGTGGATCTTTCTGCGATGGAGCACAGTGGTGGCCTTGCGCACGTGGCAACAGATGAGACGGGGTTTGGTGTGCGTTTTACCTCAGAGTTCGTGAGAAATTACTTCAAGGTGCGGTAGGCATTTGCTAGCGGCCGTTACCAGATCAGCAAAAGGATAAGAGTATGAAAATAGGGATTATTGTTGGTAGTCACCGCGCCAAAAGTCAAAGCGCTAAGATTGCTGATGTCATTAGAATGGAACTTACAGAACCGGCATTGAGTGCGAGTGTTTTCAACCTTGATCTTGCCACAAAAAAACTCCCACTCTGGGACGAGGGTGTGTGGTCGGGTGATCCCGAGTGGAAGAAACTTTGGGAGCCCATTGCAACAGAGCTTAAGTCTTGTGACGGATTTGTGGTTATTTCGCCGGAGTATCACGGCATGGTGCCTGCAGCTTTAAAAAACTTTTTTTTACTCGCCGGAAAAGATGAACTGGGCCATAAGCCTGGGCTCATCGTCGCCGTCTCCAGTGCGCGTGGTGGTAGTTACCCCGTGGCAGAGCTGCGTCTAAGTTCTTATAAGAATTCCCGGATCAATTGGATTCCGGAGCATCTGATCGTGCGTAATGCTGAGCAGGTGCTAAACGGCGGTAAGGCCGTCAGTGAAGACGATCAGTTTACTCGCGACAGGCTACAGTACTGTCTAAAACTTTTACTTGAGTACAGCAAGGCGCTGAAATTGGTGCGTGCGTCCGGGGTGGTTGATTTTAAAACCCATCCAAATGGCATGTGAGAGTTAGTTGATGGCGGCATTTTCCTATCTCATTGCTGTTGGCAGCAACCTCGGTGACAGGCGCGCCTTGGTCAAACGGGCTATGGACCTGCTTGTCGAGCGGGGAGTCAGAGTTGAATCAGAGTCAGAGCTGGTTGAGACCGCGCCGATTGGAGTTGCTGATCGCATCTTTCTAAATGGTGCATTCACGTGTTCCGCGGAGATCACCCCAGACGACTTCATGCGTCTATTATTAGACGTGGAGGAGCGACTTGGCCGGGTGAGGGATGTGCGGTGGGGAAATAGGAATATCGATCTTGATATTCTATTAATCCGCAATGACGCCGGGCAATCCATCGAGCATAACTCGCAGTTATTGACGGTGCCACATCCTCGCATGCTCGAGCGTGATTTTATGTTGAGGCCAGCTGCTGCCGTCGCCGGGCACTGGCTTTTGCCACACTCAGATCAAAATCTTCGCGCCATGTGCGTGTCACGCGGCTGGCGACCAACCTGGAGCAATTTAAAAGGTGACATTAAATTGTGGCAGGCTCTCAAAGGTGATGTGTTCTCGGCGACGACATCAAGACTTTGGTGGCCCGTACTAGTTTTGGTTTTGGTATTTAGGCTTTGGGTCGCATCAGAAATACCCTTTGGTAATGATGAAGCCTACTATTGGGATTGGGGAAGGGCGCCGCAGGCCAGTTATTTTGACCACCCCCCATTCGTTTCGTGGATTTCAATGGTCTCACGACTCCTGGTGTTTTCTTGGACGGAAGGTCCACTGCAGGGTCGGTTCCTTATCCCGTTTTTGCATTTGCTGACCACATTGATGTTTGGCGCGCTTGCCGTCCGTTTAACAAGACGCGTATTAACCAACTTAGAATCAAGATCTGTTTTGATAGTGTCGCAATTGGTTCCTGCTTTCTCGCTCGGCGGTATCATGTTGATGCCGGACGCCAGCCTTATACTTTTTATGACAGCGGCTGTCTGGCTTGTCATCGGGATTGCGCGGCGTGACTACTTGCCATGGTGGACCGGTATAGTCCTTGGCCTTTTGCTGGGTGGTGCGGGTCTTAGTAAGTATCACGCTGCCGTTATGGCCGCTGGTTTGCTGGGCTGGCTCCTGTGGAGAAGATCAAGGCGCTTGGCAGGAGAATGGTCGTTTTGGATTTGCCTTATAGTTACCGGGTTGGCTGTTGTATCACCTGTTATTTGGTGGAATGTGTCAAACGATTGGGCTTCTATCAGATTCCAAGGTAGCCGAGGTCTGGCCGGTGGAAGCTTGGATTTAGTGCCCGCCTTGCGGACATTAGTCGGCGAAATGATTTTTCTTGGCCCGATTATCCTTATTGGTTTTTGGTCTTCTTACCGCCGCAGGCGCGAATGGTGGCACCCCGATGACAGCGTTATTGTTTGGACGGCCGTACCTTTGTTCATCTTGTTAAAGATTTTTTCGCTCACCAGCCAGGCACTTCCCCATTGGACTATGCCATCAATTTGGATTTTGGGTGTTTTTGCTGTGCCAGCGATTGCTAGTTCGAGACGACTGCGTTGGACGGGAAGAATTTATGGGATCATCCTTTGCTTTATCTTGCCGGTTTTTCTTTCCCTCAGCGAGACGAGGCGAGCTATACTGAGGTGGACCGGTGATCGACCAGCGGCTTTGGGTGAATTAACCCTTTGGCCATCGGCGGTGCGAGACCGTAAGTTCATGAGCTATGCCAAAGACGAAACCTGGATTAACATGTCGTTAAGTGGACATAAATTGACAGACCGCCCCTGTGCTCGAGGTTTGCTTTACGCCGCTCCACGCTGGTTTACGGTCGCTCAGGTGGCGGCGAATTTTCCGAAGCATCCCATGGTTGAAACGCTTGATCCTGACCATCTTTCCTACTACCACTACCGCTCAGTTGGGGCAAAGTCGGGCTGCCCAGTGCTGATCATTTCCGAGAAAGCTCACTGGCGCGAGCAAGGGTGGGCGGGTATCGATATCATTGAATCAGAAGAATTTTTGATTGAAGGTCATCGAGATCGACCAGTTATCCTGGGTCGGGGGTGGTATAATGAAAGTGCTTCTGACGAGTAAACTGTCACATAGGACTGGCACATGAACTCCCTTCGAATTGCGGCATTGATGAGTGCCATACTTGCCTTGGCCAAGGGCGGCGCATTCATGTGGAGCGGATCAATTGTCGTATTGGCAAGTTTTCTAGATTCACTTGTTGACACGTTTTTGTCTTTTCTAAATTTCAAGATTTCAAAATGGTCCCAAGAGCAGCCCGATAGCGAACACCCTTACGGTCACGGCGGATTTGAAGTAATGACCTCCATGATGCAGGGGATGCTGATCGCTGGCTCAGGCGTTATGGTTTTATTTCAGGCTCTCGACCGCGTCTTTGCGCCCAAAAGTATCGAGGATATTTCCCTTGATCGCTTGCCAGTGGCCCTTGGGGTCATGGTGGTGTCTACTTTGTTTGCGGTGGTAATTACCGGGATCTTAAGAAAGGCAAAGGCCAAAATTCAGGCTGCAGACCGACGAAATCTAAGTGTTGACGCGGACCCTGCGCCTTATTCAGGTGACGTTTTGCAAAATTCTGTTGCCATCGTCGGGCTGGTATTATCTTGGAAGCTTCAGACCCCATGGGCAGATGTCATAGGTGGGTTTATTGCGGGTTTGCTACTACTTTGGACGGCTTATCCAGTGCTCCGCTTCAGCGTAAAAGACATAATGAACTCAGACTATGATCCAAATCTACGCGCGCAAGTCGAATCCATCGTGGCCAATTGTAATATTCCAGAAGTTAAGGGAATGCACCGCTTAAGGACTAGATCCCTAGGTCCCAATCGTTTTGTGGATTTTCATTTGAAGCTTCCCAACAACATTCCTCTGATTAACGCCCATGAGATTAGTTATCGCATTGAAGCGGTGATCAGAAAAGCTATCCCAGGTGTGGATGTTTTGATGCATCTAGATCCTGAGTCAGAACCAGATGAGTAGTTATTCCGACTATGCATGTATTGGATAATTTTTTTCGGAGCAATCAGTGAAGACTAGTCAAAGAAATCTATTGATCCTGGGCGCCATTCTTTTGTTAGGAATTGGCTGGTGGTTGGCAACCAATCCGTTAAGTAAATCTTCGGTGGATAAAGTTGGCTCGACGAGTTCGGTTTCGCCAAGCTTAGATCTACCCAAACATTCAACGGATGTGTCAGCTGATAAGACTATTGCCGACTCCGGAGTGGCACCCGCGCAGGCGCCCAGTGAAGCGTCTTCTGTTAATTCCAAGACCAATAAACAGGATTTAACGAACCCCGAGCAACAAGATTTAAATTCGCCAACTGACGTGGAGAGGAAGCCGGGTAACGGGCAGGCGCCGGTTACGGCTGTCCCCCAGCAAAGCATTTCATTTCCTGGCATCAAGCAGGGGATGAGTGATGTCATGTTATCCCAATTAAGGCATACGCCAGGCAGTGGTGAGGATTCGTTTAGTGCCACTTTTCAAAGAATCCGGGGCGGGGCTGAATTTGTTGGTAATGTCTGGATTATTGGCGACTATGTGCAGCGGGGAACGACGGAGTTGATGGCTATGCCTAGCCATGCTGGGCTTAATTTATCGCCTGATGGCGCTCCAAAAAATCCCGACGCGGGCGTTCGATTTCTTCTTGAAGGTGGCGCGGGCGCAACCCTTTCGAAAAGGTTTACCATCAAGCGTCCTGGTTTTGAGGGTGAAGAACTTTCAATGGTGCGCGTGGGAATATTTGATCGTAAAAGTGGGACGACGCACATAGCCAAAGTTTCGGCGGCCCAGTGGGGCAGAAAAAGATCAACAAAACGTGCCAAGGTGGGTGTGCCCTAGTTGGGCTCACAACCAGGTCAAAAATTCTTGAGTGCCCAACCTAACAAACCGAAAGAACGAAGAAATTAGGATTTTTTAAATTGTCCTGAGCTTTCGCCGAGGTCTCTTCTAGACAGCCTGATCAAGGGCAGAGGAGGGAAAGCCACAATGGGACGTGCACATGCTAAGACAGTAAAGGTTTATGATCGAGAGGCTTTGATGGCGGAATTTGCTCCGTTGATTAAGGTGTCGGTAGAAAGAATTCATGATACCAGCCGTCTACCGCTGGACCGGGAGGACCTGCTTGCCGCCGCGATGACAGGCCTGTTTGAAGCTTTAAAAGCTTATGACCCAACGGTGGATAGAAGTTTTCGCTCGTTTGCAGAACGAAGTATTCACAAAGCCATACTCGACGAGATCCGACCGACGGCCGACTTTTTTCAGCATGTGCAGATTCAGCCAATTGGACCAGCTGAGGCAGTGCATCACCACGAAAAGCTGACTTATGGTTATGACTGGAAGGGGCACAAGTATAAAGTGCACTAAGGCGAAATATTAACGTTCATAGCCCATTTTGACCTGGGTAAATTTCAATCTGGGGAAGCGTCACCAGTGGGTGGCTGGGTGATGTCCTCGGGAATAGGCCCGGAACGGTCACTTGCACGCCACCGCCTAAGAGTAATGTTGGCAGCTCTTTTTACGGCACTTGCATTCTTGAAACGTCCGTCGGAGTCACTCACCAGCTCCTGCAGGATATTTAGAGCTTTTACTCGGTCGTTCAGCCCGCGATGTGTCACGATCGCTAACTGGTATTGGGCTGCAGCCCTTGATTTATCGCGGCTCAGGGCTTGTTCAAAGGTTTTTTTCGCTTGGTCCCAGCTTCCTGCCCGCATAGCCGCAAGCCCTAGTCCGTACTCCGCGTCAAAACAGTTGTCGCATCGCCTAATGGCTGTTGAGAAACTTTCCATCGCTGACGCGGCATCACCAAGATCAAGTTGTAGATAGCCCGCATTGAGCGCTGCGGCAACATGAGTGCCATCGTTGTCGAGTGCTTTTTTAAACATGATAATGGCTTCATCAAAATCTGATCGACGATTGGTGGCAGCCATCATGAGTCTTAGGCCAACCAAATTCATTGCATCCGCACTAGCGGGGCTCGTCTTGAGCACAACGCCGCCATAATAAGCGCCCATTTCATAATTACGCCCTAAAGCATAAGCCGCTGCCAGGGCGGTCAGCGCCCCGACGTCACCAGGGCTTTTTTCTAGCTCGCGCCGGGCTTCTTCGGTAGCTTCCTGCCAAGCACCGGTCGCCAGCAGACCATTCAATCGATCTTTCCCAGTTTCTTTGGCGTCACGCAATTGAATCCAGGTAGCATTATCAACAGACGAAATAATGGGCGAACTTGCCCCTGGTTTGGAAATGACGATTGCAGCAGCTGGGGCGCCGCGAGACTCAGAGTTGGTTGACTTGCGAAGGTCATTTAAGGTTGAACAGCCCACCAAATTTTGCGTCAATAAAAATAAAGCGATGGATTTTAGACTCGTCTTCAAAGTTGCCCCTCTCTTATCGTGTGCGCCATTGAATGTAGTGATCGGCGTTTTCGCTGGTGTATTTTTCGCGACTCCAGTCACCACCATTTTGCCACATGATGGTGGTCGTCCAATCAGGATTCGTGGCGCCGGATTTCGCTTGTTCAAGGGATTTCTCATCGGCCTCCATGATCTGGTTTTCAACGCTTTCGAGGAGGGATTTTTTGCGAACATAAAATCCTTTGACAACTTTAGGATCAAGAGTCTTAGCAATGGCTAGTTGATCAAAGGTTTTTAAAAATTGTTCGCCGACACGTGCGGTTCGGTGGAGGGCAGGTCCACACCAGCTGGTCCGAACTCCCAGACAGGCGGACTTATAGGTTTGATCGATTTTGCTATATAAGGCGTAGCCTTTTTCAAGCTCCGCAGTCGGATCTCGGGTTCCAAGGCTAAAAAACTCTTCCTTAAATTGATTTCGGGCTATGGTTTCTGCGCGGAGAAATTTAATTTCGCTAGTGATTTCCGCTAAGGGTGCTTGGGATTGATCAAATGAGGTCGACTCTTTATCAAGTAATTCCAATTCGCGCAAATTGCCTTTTTCTGCCGCGACGCGAGCTCGCACCGACAGAGCGGTACCATTGATAAGCTCATTGCCTTTGAACATAGCTTGTAGACGCAAGGCATTTCGCAGGGCGGTATCCGAAGAGGCGAATCGCTCCGAAGTGTCCAACAAGCGCCCAGCAACATCTGCTTTCCTTTCGGCGTCCAAATCCTTCCTCTGTAAGAGACTATTCATGACGCGCATTGCCGAATCGTAGATTCCGCGGCCCAGATATAGGTCAGAAAGAGTGTTCAGCGAACCTGTGGCGTTCGGATCCTCGGGAAATTCCCTTGCGTGAGTCTCAAGGAAGTACATAACATGATCATCCCATGCGAGCCCCATGGTCCACTCGCCCCCCTTTGTGAGGCCATCTTTCCGGAATTTGCTGCGGCGGTGTTGTTTGGTGAAATCCTCCATAGCTTTTACTGCGGTGCGATATTGATGGTCACCGTGGTAAGCAAGGGCAAGGCTGTACATGCTCTCGTCATGCCTCGCGTCTTGCCGCCAGGATTTGACAAATTCTTCGAGTTTTTTGACAGCTGTCTTATAATCACTTGTTTTTAATGCCTCTAATCCACCCTCTATTAAAGACAGTCCCAGGAGTTCATTCGGTCTATACGTCTTTGTACCGCTGACGGCCGAAAGCCGAGACTTAACCAAAAGTCGACTCAGAGATTCTAGGTCAGCCCAGTTGGCGTCCTTGATTTTTGTTTCCGCAATCCAACCTGCGGCGCGCGCTGCCTGCTGCCCGGAAGCATTTTTCTCAAGCTTGGTTCGCCAGTACTTCAGTGCTTCGTCTTTTTGGCCAGTCGCCACATATAGAAGTCCAATGTTGGCAGCAGTGTCCCAGTTAGTGGACGAGTCTCCGTCGGTTTTTTGGAACATATCAAGCAGGACGGTGCGGGCCGTCGAGTTGCCTTTGGGCATTTCGCCCCAGGGCGGCTGATTTGGCCAACTTGCCAGTTCAGATTGGCTTCTGATCGCTTTTCGCCAGTAGTTGATTGATTTGGCACCTTGTGTTTCCGTTGCGAGTGCGGCGAATATTCCCGCAGCCGTCTTATGGTGCTTGGCATTAAAGTGCATCTCACCGCTTAAGGCCTGCACCCGTTCTTTTTCATCGGCTGAAATGTTGGTGGAGATGTACACATCAATGGCTTTGATAGCTGCCACGCGATCTGTGTCAGAGGCCCTAGCGGGCAATGCTTCGCGAATTAATGAGTCGATAAGAACGCGGTGCTGGCGATTAAGGTTAGCGCCGATGTTTTGGGTCTTCGACTCGTTACCCTGTCCAAGGGCTTGCGGATCTTGGTATTTTGTGGCGAATTCGACCAGCACTTTTTGCCATCTGCGTAGTTGTTTTTCTTTGCTGTAAAGCTGGCTTTCAAATTCAACGATCCGCAGGTCGATATTGCCACCGTCCACGGTTCCGGATAAAGATCTTGAGAGTGCGCGGTATTTCTTGATCGCCTGTGCTGAAGCCCCCTTGCTCCAATTGTGAAGGGCCTGACGCTCAATGACAGGTTTGAAGAATGAAAATTGCTTTTGAGCCTTAATATCAATCGGTGGCGAAGCCCAGGTTTGATCGTTGACTTCAATTTTTCGCCAAAGCGTTAGCGCATGCAGAGCTGTTTGCTCGTGAACTTCGCTATCGATTTTCGCTGACAAATTGCAAGCGGCGAGCAGATGTACCCGCCAATTTCCCGAGGGACCGGCAAACCGATTTCCTGAAGCGTTAATTCCGCCGGCTACTCTTGCGGCGACTAGTTCGGCTAATAGCCTGGCTCGTGGACCAAGTTTCACAGATGTTTGTCGCATCAGGGCGACATCTTTTGCTTGATCTGATTTACCTTGATTTTTAGTTAACCGAAAAAAAGCACCTTTAAATTCCTCAATTGTTTTTTTATGGGAGCCATCGTCGTCGAATAGCTCGAGAGTTTTATTTAGACTGTTGTTGGCGGTGGGGGGGCGCCAAGTTAAATTGAGTTGAAGAACTGGCTTTGGAGTCCCGGCAGCGCAAACTACATTTGGCAGCAATGCTGACAAAGATAGTGTTGCAACGAAAGTGAATCTCATCATGATCAAGTGCGCTCCTACGGGGACTAGTAAATGGGTTGGTGATGGTCGGTTTGATTGACCTTGGACATAAAATTCAACCCCAGATGAATGTTTTGCTTCAAGTGTAAGTAACTGATATTTTTGAATAACATCAAATCAATTCTAAAAAATTCTAAAAGCTTTTGCAACTTGTCCGAAACCCAGACGCCGACACATGGTGTCGACCAGGGAGGGTTATTTCAATGCAAAAACTGCGATCCATCTTGAACACCGCATTATCCCGGCAGGCTTGGTGCGTTCGGTTGGTTCCAGATAGCCAGCCAAAGCTAATATTCCAAGGGCTGGTGGCCGAGGTCGACGCTCAGATCACTTTATCTGGATCAGAATTGGAGCAGATTTTTGCCCTCATCATGCCAGGGCAAGCCTTCGCGGATAAAACTGTTTTGACAGGAACTCTCAATGTTGGAGCACAAGGGGTATTAAAGATCAGGGCTTTTGCAAATCCGCTGCGAATCGATATTTTTACGCCAGGTGGTGCAAGTCTGTTTGATCAAATGTTATCCCCAGTTGACGCGCCAAATCTTGGCCATGCCAACCAAGCACCATTGGATTCTCCGCCAGCTCAGGGCTTGATCCCGCCAGTAGTGCCTCCAGCCCAAATACCGGCTCCGCCTTCGTTTTCACAAGCTTCAGCGGTGGTAGAGGTGTCTGACAAATCCATTCCACCTTTGCCAGTTGTACGGTCACAATCGCAAAATCAAGCGGTTCAGGCGCCAATCGTGAAAGCCGAGGTTCCGATGGTGGCCGCACCTGTGCCAGCAGGCGAAGTCCCTGCTGAAAGTAATCTGGTGCAGAGTCCTGCTACTGCTGCGGAAAAGCCCGCTGCACAACCAGCACCAACCGATCTTGGAGGCATGTTTCGGAAAAATCCGCCTTCAAAAAAACAAGAATCGTCCGCACCGGCAAGCAAAGCCAAAGTTCCCCCTACGGAACCGGCACCGGTCTTAAAACCAGCAGTTCCCGCGTCCACGCCAGTGATGGTGGCCGCTGCTGAGGTCATTCCACCAGTTGCACGTGTGGAACAAGTTGAGGAGATAAACTTTGGCAGCAAGGAGGCCGCCGAGGGGAGTATCAGTAAGGGTCAAAATCCCATTGATGGATTATTGCGGGAAATGGTGCAGATGAAGGCTTCCGATATGCACCTGACGGTTGGTCAGCCCGTGATTTACCGAATTCATGGTGATATCGCTCGCGTTAGCCAGGATCCGATTACCCCTGACATGATGCGGCAGTTTATTTTCCCAACCATGCCCAAGCGTAATCAGGATGAATTTTCTAAGATTCAGGATACGGACTACGCCTACGAGTTGCAAAATGTTGGTCGTTTCAGGGTGAATATCTTCAGAGACCGAAATGGTGTCGGAGCTGTAATGCGTCACATTCCGTCCCAAATTCTGACGGCCGAACAACTCGGACTAGCACCTGCCATTACGAAACTTTGCACGCTGAATAAAGGGTTGGTTTTGGTTACGGGACCAACCGGTAGCGGAAAATCAACGACTTTGGCTGCGATGCTTGACCTGATTAATCGCACCCGTAAGGAACACATTTTGACGATCGAAGATCCAATTGAATTTGTGCATGCACAGCAGCAGTGCCTGGTGAATCAGCGGGAAGTTCATAAGCACACCGGCTCATTCGCAAGGGCTCTAAAGGCTGCCTTGCGGGAAGATCCCGATATTGTTTTGATCGGTGAGATGAGAGATCTTGAGACCATAGCCATCGCGATCGAAACTGCGGAAACAGGTCACTTAGTTTTTGGCACCTTGCACACGACAACCGCAATGTCGACGGTTGACCGCATCATTGATCAATTCCCTGCCGATCGACAAGCCCAGATTCGCGTGATGCTCTCAAGCTCCCTGCGCGGTGTTGTCGCACAGACTCTTTTGAAGAAGAAGTCAGGTGGTCGCGTTGCGGCGCATGAGATTTTGATCGCCAACGATGCAGTCGCAGCGATGATTCGCGAGGGGAAAGTGCAGCACTTGGCCAATCATATGCTCACGCAAAAACAAGACGGCAATCAATTGCTCAACGATTCACTCCTAAAGCTCGTCCAAGACGGACTTGTTGATGTCAATGATGCTTATTTCAAGGCAGTCGACAAAAATTCCTTCTTAGCCATGGCGAAACAGCGTGGGATCAACGTAAACTTGAATTCTGCTGCTTAGGATCTTTATCTCCGGGTTACTCTTTTGCCTAGCAAGCTTTTATTGCTTTCCAAAGTGAGTTAAACACTGCGCCCGTGCAACCGTAATGCGCGCCAGGGTAATCTCCCGACCAATTCCATATGGAGTTAAAAATATCCAGATGAGTGAATGGACCCTTGGAAAATTCTCTCAAAAAGTGGGCGGCGACGTTTGACCCGCCACCCATCGAAGCGTGCGACGGCATGCGACCCATGTTGGTGAGGTCAGCGGCGTTGTTTTTATTGCCAGCCAAAAATGGCAGGAAGTCACTCCAGAAGGTGAACGCCTCTCCGTAGGAGCTGGCGCTATCCTCTAATGCTTTTTTGAACGCCTCACTAGCAAAGTGAACGGGAGTAAAAAAGTTTGTGAACTGGCGCAGGGATGCTGTCGTTAGTGTGGCGGCTGTAAAGGTGTGGTGAGGGTTAAATTTATCAGTAACATAGGACATGGTATCGGCAAGAATCAGTCGTCCCTCAGCATCCGTGTGTTCAACGATGACGGATTTTCCTTGTCGTGACTTGATTATGACGCCGGGCTTCATTGAGTTGGCATCAATCGCGTTCTCGCAAGCTGGAATGGCAAGCACGATCGGCTTTGTGTAGCCATTTTCGATGAGGCCCATAAACAAATGGCTCATCAGCCCCGCGCCGCCCATGTCGTTTTTCATGCAATTTACAAAAGACTCGTGGGGCTTCAGGTTAATACCGCCAGAGTCGAACGTGATGCCCTTACCGATTAGTGCCAGCGGAGTGACACCTGGTTTGAGATTTTTTGTGAGTATATGGAGTCGCGGCGGAGATTTTTTTGCACCCTGGCCAACCGCCAGTAATAGGTTCATCCCTTCAGCTTGGAGAGCGCTTTCGTCGAGAGTTAAAAAAGTACAATTATTTTTCTTTGCAAAGTCTTGCAGTCGTTCGCCAATCTCGATTGAAGTGAGTGAATCAGGATTTTCATTGACCCAACGCCTAAAACCAAGCTGCATGCGGAAGCGACTTTGATAGTCAGGGTCATCCTTAGTTGTAACTTTGGGGTCGGCAGAAAACACTCTGACGGAGTCCCATTTTGATCCAGAATAAAGTGGATGGGCGAAAACGGTGAGGATGTCCTCAGCGCGAACAATATCCTCAGGTCCACAGCCGTCGTCCATATAAATGACAAGTTTTCGGCACGCGAATGTACTTTGCAGGGTTTTGATCCAGTCCTGGCAAACCCATCGTCGCTCGAGAGCGTTTGCACCTGAGTCTTTGAAAATCGGCATGGACCATGGTCGTTCAAGGCCAGAGAAAAAACCTCCATGGACATCAACGTAATGATATTTTCGTTTTAAAGCTGCAGCGCCAGTGCCAGCCAACTTTGACGCCGCAGCCGATGGACCCGTTCTAGGTGTCAGGATGATCGTCAACTCGTCAGTGGTGACACTTGTGGGTAGCTCGGTAAAGGAAAGCTGCTTAATTTCAAAACAGTCCATGATCACCTCATCTTCAGACAGTAAAAACATGAGGTTCGCTCTTTTTGACCAGCTTGGCAAGCAGACAGCCGGGCGTCCGTGGGAATTTATAAACTGGTCGACTTAATTGTGCCCGCAGCAAGATAATCTCTAGATATCATGCGTTTAGCGATTAGACTGCTGTTCTGGCGAAGTAACTGTTATTGAAGATTAAATATTTCGAAGGCCCAATTAAGTCGACCAGTAGTTATCAGGCAAAATTATTTGCATGCGCTCTCTGTACTTGGAAGCCGCTACAGGTTATGTTAGAAATTAATGAGAAATCGGTGTTGAAGGTGATTAAATTTTCCCGATTTAGGGGGCCAGTTCCATGTCGATTAACCGGTTGCCACCTCCCAAAAGAGCCAAAATCATTAAAGAATTCATAAAAGCGTCTTCGATCGTCTATGTCGTAATGGCGGTCGTGGGTTTTGAGATTTGTTGGTGGTATCACCAGAATGTTAAGACTCTGCTTGGTCCGCTGAACTATGAAGTACGGATGACGCTGGGCATTATTTGTGCAGCGACTTTTTTCCTCTATGTTTGTCAGCGATACATGGAAATGCAATTTCCGTCCTACAAGAATTTTAAAAAATCCCTCGCCTCAATTTTTTCCGGAGTCAATCTTTTTGGCGCAGCCTGGCTGGCCCTCTTGTCGTCCGTTGGAGAAGAGATGCTTTTTCGCGGTGCCCTTCAGCCATTTTTGGGCATCTGGTTCACCAGTATCTTGTTTGGCCTGCTCCACTTAGATTCTGAGGGTAATGTCAGCGTTTGGACGGCTTGGGCAGTGCTTGCGGGCGTGATTCTTGGTGCTGTAGTTAATGTGACGGGATCGCTATGGCCTGCAATCGCGATTCACTTTGTTGTAAATTTTATCGGTATCAGAGGGTTGTCCAAGATCGACCTGAATCCGGCACTGATGCACGATCCTTCGACAAGGTAGTAGTTTTCCGATGTTTAAAGGGCATCCTCAGATCTGTTTGTTTCGCCCTGAAATTCCACAAAACACTGGAAACATCGGTCGGCTTGTTGCCGCAACACAGAGTCGTTTGCATCTCATACGGCCGTTTGGCTTTTCTGCCAGTGATAAAAATTTAAGACGCGCCGGTCTTGATTACTGGCCATTCCTAGATTTGGAAATACACGACGACCTGGAGACCCTGCTCGGGCGATTTGCCGGACGATTTGCCTATTTTAGTACCAAGGGTACAAAACTCTATACGGAGGTTCCGCTCCATACGGATCTTCTGATTTTTGGGCAGGAAACAAAGGGCTTGCCGCCCTGGGTTTTCGAAAAATGGCCTGAGCAAGCCTATAAAATTCCGATTTTTCACGAAGGAGTCAGGAGCCTAAACCTAGCCAATGCAGTCAGTGTGGTGCTATATGATCACCTGATGCGCAAGCGGGGGGCTATGTAATGGAAATCAAACAGCCGAGTGATGGATTTTTGCGTCAATTCATGACGCCATCGATTTTTTCTGCACGCGGCTATCATATTGATGCACCCGACGTCGAAGTGAAGCTTGATCAAAACGAAAGCCCTTGGGATTGGCCCGAAGTCGTAAAGGACGCGGTCCTGCAAAAGCTTAAGTCGCGTCCGTGGAATCGTTATCCCTCGCCATTTGCGGATGAGCTGGGTGAAAAAATAGCGAAAAAACTAGGTGTGAATACAAAAAATATTTTGCTTGGTCCCGGATCTAATTATTTGATTGCGCTGGTGCTCCAAACCTTTACAAAAGCGATGATCGGTAAGGTCGTTCTGGCGCGTCCATCGTTTGCGCTCTATGAGAGTCATTGTCAGTACGAAGGTATTACCTATGAAACCTGGCAGCTCAATTCTGATCTAGAATACGATTTGGAAAAGTTACCCACATTGCCCCCTGGAAGTCTTGTGTTATTTGCCTCGCCAAATAACCCGGTCGGTAACGTTTTGCCGCGTGCTACTTTACAAAAACTCATGCGCCAGCATCCAGATGTTTTGTTTGTTGGCGATGAAGCCTACTGTGAGTTTGCCGAGGAACCGTATACGGATCTTTTGGCAGAGCACTCAAATCTCTTGTTAATACGCACTTTCAGTAAAACCATGGGCGCAGCTGGTGTTCGACTCGGATACATCCTAGCCGGCGAGAACGTCATTGAATTACTACGAAAGCCAAGGGTGCCGTTTTTAATCAACCAATTTACTTTGGTGGCTGCCGCCGAGGTGCTTGATAACCCAACCATGGCAAAAATTTTCGATGATATTGTCAAAAATGCCATCAATCAAAGAGAACGAGTTTTCAAGGTGCTTGAGCGCGAGGGAGCTCGCCTCAATTTCAGGGTAAAATCGAGTCAGGCTAATTTTTTACTTTTACGCTGGCAAAATTCCGAGGGAGCACAGGTTGCCTATCACCATCTGATCAAGGCAGGAATTTTGGTGAGGGATGTCTCAGCCGCCCCGGGTCTAGCTGGCTGCCTTCGAATTTCTATCGGCACTGAGCCCGAGAACGACAGGCTAATTAAGGCTTTCTTGTCGTTGTGACCAAAACCCCTTTTTGAAACTGATTAAACCCTTCCATAACGTCGGCCGATAATCTCGAGGCCGTCTGATGGGGGAGCGCCAATGTCAGAAAATAACCAAGTCGATTTTTCCAAAATGTTCAATATTCAAAGCCCTAGCAAGCTTGATCCAGAGCAGCCGATCATGGTTGTTGAGGATCAGCAGGATCTTCGTCTCATCATCGTTCATCAGCTTAAAAAGCTGCAGTTTACCAAGATTAAACAAGCATCCAATGGCTTTGACGCGTTGGATATCATGCAGGAAAATCCAGGTATCTCGGGCGTAATCTGTGATCTTGATATGCCCGTTATGGGTGGGATGGATCTATTAACGGAGCTTCGCGAGAGAACTGATATTGATCGTCCACCGTTTTGTTTAAGTATGGATAACGTGAGTAAAGAACGCCTGATGCTCGCCATTGAAAATGGCGTCGACGAGGTGCTCGTCAAGCCTTTTACGCTTTCCGACATTTATCCCAAAGTGCATATGAGTTGGAAAAAGTTTCATAATCCTAAAAATCCTGAGAAAGTCTACGAGATGGCCAAAGTGGCGCTGCGTACGAAGGATTTTGGAAAAGCAGAAAAAATTTACAAACTGCTGGCCGATTCGTCCAAGGACTCGGCTAGGCCACTTGTCGGTTTGGCGCGTGTTGCCATCGGACGCAATGATCCGATGAAGGCTCTCGAGTATTTGAATGCCGCCGAGGCTCGTAACAAATCTTTTGTTCATGTGTTTTCTGAGCGCGGGTTGATTTTTTCACTGATGAAATCTTATGACGATGCATACCGCGCGTTTGAGCAGGCGATTGAAATTTCTCCGCTCAACCCAGTTCGTTATCAAACCGCCGCCGATGTGCTGTTCAAGCGGGAGCGTTACCCTGATGCGATCAACCTGCTTGAGAAGGCAGTGAAGCTGGGGTTGGAGTTCAAACAACTGTACCACTATCTAAGCCAGGCCTATTTTGCGACAAAAGACTATCCGAAGGCCTTAAAGTATGTGAAGTCGGCGTTAGCCATTGAACCAGAGAATTTGACGTACCTGAACCAGATGGGTATTTGCTTAAAGCAGCAAAATCTCTTCGAAGATGCCAATAAGGTCTACAACCAGATCATTAAGATTGATCCAGATAATTTGGCTGCTTTGTATAATAAGGCCATGCTGTGCGAAGCCAAAAATGAAGTGGCCGACGCTGTGAAGCTATTGGAAAGGGCTCTCAAGAAAGATCCTTCTTTTGCGGTGGCCGAAGCTAAATTGGTTGAACTTCGCTCAAAGCTGCCGAAAGCGGGCTGAAAAAAGCATCGATACTTCTTATTTATTGGGCCTATCCGCTGGGATAAATGCGGCGATGCCCATTTTTTTTAGGCTCATAGCGGCACTCCATGCGTGTGCGTCACTGTGAGAGATGACGAATACCTGATTAACAGTGCGCAAGAACGGCAGGAATGTCTGTGGATTGTGCGCGTGAAATAGTCGGGCGTCCGGATGAAGTGGTTCAGACTCGATGGTGACCCCGGGTCGCATATCAAGCAAAATGACGCCCTCCTTGCGTGTTTCAGCACTCAGGTCAGAAATAGGCCGATGCAAGTTCTCGTCGAGCTCGAGGCACTCATTAATAATGACCCAAACGTCAGCGAGCGGCATGCCACTCATCTCTGCAAGTTCCCCAAGATTGGTGGGGACTGGTTCGCCGATTTTCTTCAAAGCTTCTGGTGGCAGTAGAAATCTCTCGGTGAGCACAACATCAAGATACGGTAGTCCGAGGTCTGATAGAAGCCTGCGAGGGTCTAGTTTTTTTTCATGATTTAACTTGCTTGACATGGGTGTATGAGCAGTATGATTGATATTAGGTTTAAGTCATCTTGCGCCTAGCGCACATGAAGTTTTAGCATTGTTCGCTCAGGAGATCTACGAGTATGCATCAAATGCCACAGTCGCATATTATTCCTTGGCAGGGTTATCACCCGAGACTAGCAGAAGGTGTATTTCTTGCCAGTGGTTCAGTGGTCATCGGACAGGTGAGTTTAGCCGAGGATGTAAATATCTGGTTCAACACGGTAATTCGCGGCGACGTGAATACCATCACAGTGGGTGAACGGACCAATATTCAAGACAACACGACCGTACATGTAACCTCGAAAACCGGTCCTACGGTGATCGGCAGTGATGTGACCATCGGTCATAATGCGGTCATTCATGCGTGCACCATTGAAGATCTATGCTTAATTGGTATGGGTTCGACGATTTTGGACGGTGCGGTCATTGGGCAAGGTAGCTTTGTGGCAGCTGGCAGTGTTGTGACACCAGGAAAAATCATGCCACCTGGGATGATGATTATGGGTTCGCCAGCCAAACCTGTGCGCGAATTAACGGAACAGGAAAAAAAATTTCTCCACACATCTGCACGTGATTACGTTAAGACAGCACAGAGTTACTTTGCGCGCTAGTCATCAGTATCGTCTTCGCCAATCGAGTCGATGTGATCCATAAGAACCGCCTCGTCGGCGATGCGACCTAGACCCTGTTCTTCACAAAATGCCGCGATAGCGTCCAGCTGCTTGGTGAGGCTTTCCTCGCTGTGCGCAAGGCTGGTATAAGCAATGGACGTCTGACCGTCTTCCTGCGCGTTTGAGTAGGCCATGGTTGTTACTCGAAAACGCGCGCGCATTTTGTCAAGAAAGGCAGCCACTTCTTTCCGGTCAGGCGTGGGAGAGCCTGGCTCGTGCTCGAAAATAATTTTTACTACTGCAAAATACATAATTAAAGTCCCCAATTATTTTAAGTATAGCCTTTGTTGCGATTGGACGTAACATTCAGCGAAGTATTTTTTGCGAGGGAAGGGATAGTTTGTACTGTAGTCGTCCCGCAGTATAGCGACACGATCCCCTGATTAAAAACCACCTTCGCATCGGTAAATTAGCCCCGCTGGGGGGGTGAGTGTCATCGCAAGCCTCCCATTGATTGGACTTTTGAGCGAAAATTTCAAACTGGCAAGTGCTTGTCTGCATAAGAGCAGGGCAAGGCTCTCGACTTGACATCACCCTTTGTCGATTGCTTGTCACGAGCCTAGTTATCGTGAGTGTTTGCAGTTGTACGGTTATAGCCGTTAATGCGGCGATAACCGCGATGATTGAGACAAACATTTTCAGTTGGCCGGATCAAAGGCCTGGTCAAAATCCAATTCAAGCTCACTGGTATCCAGGTTTAAGCGTTCCGCAATCGTGTTGATCCTTGCTTTCACCATTTTGCCAAGCCAAGTCACCGCCGTGACACTGATTAACAGGGCAAAACAGCTGACAATAATGTATTCCATGGAAACGCTACCGTCTGATGAATTTTTAAGCAAAAACTGCTGCGGTCGGTTGAGAGTCTTTTTAGTATCTATTTTCTTCATGATGCTGCTCCTGAGCGCGGGCGGTTGTAAAGATCCCGTAAGGCTTGAAGCATAAGCTTTTGGCGAGGGAAACGAGAGCGTCATTCTTAACTGTTCAAGAGAAGTCTTGCGGTGACGTCCCGAATGCAACATCGGTGTCTTTAGCAAATCAAGAACTCCTAGCAACTTTGGCGCGGGCGGGGCTATAATTTTAGACCAGAAAAGAATCTTTAAGAGTAAAATGTTTCTTTAATATCCTGATGTTGTCGCTTCAAGGGGAAGAAAGTCTATGGCTGCTTCAAACGTGTCGGATCACACAACGCCGGTGGGCTCGGAATCAATGTCATTAGAAGCGGCTCACGATGTGTCCATCAAACTTCGTGAGGCGATCACCACACTCATTTTTGGCCAGGAAGAGTTGATCACTGAGACACTCGCTTGCCTCTTGGCGGGCGGTCACATCTTGCTGACGGGAGCGCCTGGGCTGGCTAAAACAACTTTAGTCCGCGTTTTCGCCAATGTTCTAGGACTTCAGTTTGGTCGTGTGCAGTTCACTCCAGATCTACTGCCATCGGATATTTTGGGTAGTGAAGTTTTGAATATTGATCCTGAAACCTCACGGCGTAATTTTGAGTTTTCTCGTGGTCCTGTATTTACAAATTTACTTTTAGCTGACGAAATTAATCGTGCGTCGCCGAGAACACAGTCAGCCTTGCTTGAAGCGATGCAAGAGCGTTCAGTTACAGTGGCGGGTAAGCGGCATGTGCTGCCACAGCCGTTCCTGGTTTTTGCCACACAAAACCCGTTTGAATCTGAAGGGACGTTTCCGCTGCCGGAAGCGCAAATGGATCGTTTCTTAATGCATTCTTTGGTGGACTATCCTTCGGCTGACGCCGAAGAGCGCATGCTTACGGCGCACGCAGCTCGAGAATTAATTGGCGAAAAAGTTGAGTGGAATGTCAAAGAAGATCGCCTGCCATCAGGCACGTTATCGCAAGTTATGGAGCGTGTGCGTCAGGTTCGTGTTGATGATGCCTTGATCTCAGTCATTAAAGACTTGGTGCGTTCATCTCGACCAGAAGACTCGCTCTGCCCAAAGCATATCAAAGAGGCGCTTTGGTACGGGGCTGGACCACGAGCAGGAATTAGTTTGATTTCCGCAAGTAGGGCATTTGCCCTGATGTCAAACAGTGAAGTTGTAAGGTGGCAGCATATCAAGCGTATGGCAAAGCCTGTTTTGCGCCATCGCATAAGATTAGCCGCTCACGCGATGCGCGACGGCATGACGGAAGATCAGGTTGTTGAAACCCTTATTGACCGGGTTCAGGCAGAGCGGGGCAATCAGGCACTTGGTATTTCCTAACCGTTTTTAAGTGCAGCTGATGACAAAAAAGCTGCAACCGCGGAAGTCTAATGGAGACGCATATCAGTCGACAGTATACGCTGGCAGAGATCGAGCCTGGATGGCCCGAAGATATGTCTATTAAGCGAATGAAGTCATCACCCCGCACTCAAGGGTCGATGCGGATGTCACTGCGCCGCGTCTCCAGAACGCCCGAGAACTCGCGAGCCTATGCGCATGGTGACCCAGTAAATCTGATCGATTGGAAGGCCTTTGGGCGAACTGATGAGCTGGTCATTCGCGAGCATCGCGACGAAGCTTCAGCGCGCGTATTGCTTGTGTTTGATTTGGGTCAGACCCTGCAGTGGCCTACAAAGTCAGATGTCGAGTTTCATGGTGGCATCAGTCAGGTGATCTCTAAGTCGGAGTTGGCAATTAGAATTCTTCTTTATTTTGCGCACGCTCATCTGACTTTCGGAGACAGTGTGACCATTGCTTGTATTGACGGAGGGCAGTCCAGCCAAAAGTCATGGTCGCCAAAGAGTCCTGCGGAGATTTTGAGAGTGCACGAAACCTGCATACAGCAGGGGTTCTTTGATGGCTTAATGTCGTTCATGTCTGAATCAGACCAAGGGCAGCGACGATTTGATATCGCGTGGCTTATGAGTGATTTTCTGGGTGAGGGTTTTCTTAATGATTATTCGCAAACGACCGCCCTTGGTAGCTTGCCGGCGCCAAATTTGACCGCCCAAATATCAAAAATTATCGATGCCAAAGACCTACGCGTCCTGCATATATTCAGTTGGCTTGAAACCATCTCCGACTGGATGGATGGCGCAACATCCTACCGAGACGAAGCTGGTGACCATAAGGTCTACCTGGGGGATCAGTTAAAGCAGGCGGGTGTTTGGGCGGGTGAAATCGCTCAATGGCGAAAAACGGTTAAATCGAGTGTTGGTGCTTTAGGCGGGGTCTACCTTGCGGTTGATGACCGAATGAAGGTGGCGGATCTTTTTCACTGGCTTGCCAATGAGGCGGTCACACGATGATCACCACCGTGGGTCAAAATATTTTTAACTGGTCCGGCTTTTTCGTCGCAAGTGGGTTATTTGTGGCGATCGGTTTGTTCGTTTGGTGGCTGATTCGAAAGAGGCTTAGAGACTTCTGGTTACCCGTGGTCAGAGTTTTTAAACTGCCTGCCAGTCGTTTGCCGCGAATCATTATTCAACGTCCCCCATTGGTTCCGTTTTTATTGTTTCTTATCTGTGCGGTTCTGCTCCTGATCTGGTCTTTAAAGCCAAGCACCAAGATTCTTGTTAAAGATGAGCCTGGTGTGAGCCGAGTGCACGTGTTTATTGATATGAGTCCATCCGTGTCGGCTCAGGTTTCCATCGGCGACTTGTCAAAAAAATTCGCAATCTTACTCGAACAAATAGGCCCAAAATCCAGAGTCACTTTTGGGACAAGTCACGGTGACAATATTTATGAAATGACTAGTCCTGCTGAGGCGGCTGGAGTTGTATCGGGGTTGGGCTTTCATCGAGGTGGCGCAAAAATTGGCTCTGGTGTGCGTGCGCAGATCACTCGCTTGGGTGATGTTGATCAGCTTTTTGTCATATCGGATCGTGATCAACATAGTTGGATGGGATTCCAGTGGCAGTATCTCACTGTCGACGGCGAGGTTCATCATGTGGATGTGGACGATCCTGGGCGAAGGGCGACGAAGCCGAATGTATTTATCCAAGACGCGCGCTACCTGAGCAGTGCTGGTTCCCCAACTATGGACTGGGAGGTTGAGATATCCTTGGGTGTTCTGACTGTGCCTGTGTCAGGAACTCTCTCGGCGATGGTTGGTGGCGATGTGGTTGGTGTGGCCAACTGGGAGATTCCTGCCGGCCGTCGTAGCAGTGTGGTTAGTGTATCGTGGCCTACAGCCAAGGTGAGTGGCGATATTTTGGATCCATCTGTGGAATGGTTGCTGGAAGTTTCAGGCGGTGATCTGCTGCAGATGGATAATAAATTCCTTACCCCGTTGAAAGGTCGACGCGATCTCGTTGTTTTAGTGGGTGAGCCATCGGGTGAGCTTCGGCTTGAAGATCCGCAGGTAGCATTAGAGACTGCCTTGCGAGTTTCTGGCTATGCGGTTTCTCGCTATGATCGCTGGCCCCAATCAAATCCGTCGGAAAAAGTCGGAGAATTCGATGGCACAGGCACTGTGGTGCTGTTGGCATCAGATACATCCAACCTTGATTTGTGGTGTCCAAAAACTTTGATGAAAGCCAATGAAGTGACGAGGGCGGGACCAATTTGGGTGACTCCGCGCTCACTAAAAGACTCTTATGGGCCAGTTTGCCGTTGCTTGGCCAACCTGGGCGCAAGAATTACGCTAGATATGTGTGACAGTCAGATGTCCAGGGCAGATTTGATTGAACTTCTTGGTGCGGTTGGTGCGCGGCAGGTGGGCGGCAACATTGGCGAAGCGTCCGGCAGCATGGCCATGATGTTGTCGGCGTCAGATCTGCCAAGAAATGTCGTATCATTCACCGTCCCGGTAAGACCAACCCCTGAAATAGGGCTCAGTTGGGGCATTTTCCCAATCATGGTGAAAGACCTAATGCGCTTCAGTCAGGGCAAGGATTTAGGTGGTGGCGGTGATGGATTAGATGCTGGTTCTGCATGGCCTCGCCTGGTCGATGTAGCTACGGCCATTCCCGCGGATGATAGTATGGCAGAGCAGTGGACTCAAATTTTTCGTTCAACCAATGTACCAGTTGGCGAAAGTCTGATCGCAGTGGTACCGACGTCTGATTTACCCTCCTCATGGGCGTCAACCATGTCACTTGTGAAGGGCGGAGTGCGCAGCGGGCGAGAGTCGGAAGATGCGCGTTTTTGGGCCTGGGTTTTGGCAGGTCTTGTTGTACTTTTTATGTGTCTGGAGACCTTTTGGTTTTGGCGTTTATCCCGTAATAAGGCGGCGGTAAACTCGATCCTGGTTTTACTGGCTAGTGCAATGTGGATGATCTCCGATCAGGTGACAGCCAAAGCACGTCTTGATTTATTGGGGGCTGATGGACAGGGCGTGCCAAGCTTTCAGGCCCTATCTCGCGAGGTGGCGTCTAGAACTAGTCTGGAACTTTCGCCCTCCCCTCAAGTATTTCGCCAATTCGATGACGCGTCAGCAAGCAGCCCCTGGCTATGGACGAGTAAGGCATCTCTGATGGCCGACAAAAACGGTCATATAACCGATGCTGGTAGACTTTGGCTAAAACGTGGCGGCATGATCATTTTTGATGGTCCACAGCCGACCGGTACATTGGAAAAACTACTGGAACCTCTGATGTCCGGGACCGTCCGACCAACAGGTTGGATGGCCATGCCAGCAGATCATGAATTCATGCGTAGTTTTTATCTTCTAAATTCATTACCTGCCTGCAAGGGGAGGTTTTGGCGAGTTTTTTCGTTTGATGGCAGGGTTGTTGCTATTGAGGCGCCTTACTCGAATTTGAAGTTGCTTCAAGACAGGCCTGTGGCCTGGACCTGCGAGGGACAGGTCAGCTATGAGCAGCACGCGCGCATATTCGTCAATTTGATGATGACCGCGTTTACAACTGATTACAAACGTGACCAAATCCATTTGCCAGAAATTTTAAAACGATTGAGGGTTCCTTAGTGGTGATTATAGCCATATGGTTGGTTTTAATTGTAGCCCTCGCGTTTTTTTGGTCGCGCGAGATGGGTTATTACCGTGCGTGCCTTGCGGCTGGATTTCGCGCGGCATGGACGCTGCCAATACTATTGAGTCTTTTTCCTCTAACTGTCACACAGCGGATTCCAGGGGCAGTGGCGACTCAGCCCATACACATTCTTGTTGATGACTCTGATAGTATGGCCCAAGACGACGCCGTTGAAGCGACTGGGAGTAAGCAAGCAGCGAATTTGCTGAAAAGAATTGAAGAAGTTTGTGGTCAATTTGGTTGCCTGCCAAAAGTAACAAAGTTGAGTGACATGGCGTCCGATACGCTTCGTGGTTTTACGCCACTAAGTCGTGTTCTTGAATCTTGGCTTTACAAGACGGCCGGTGATCCGTGGATAGTTCTTTCTGATGGTGGTGATTTCCGCCCAACAAGTAGTTGGGAGAAAAATCTTGAGGGACGTGGTCAAAATAACCGAGCTCTCAAAAAAGAAGTAGCTGATCCCGCGGCCGCGACCAACAAGACTCTTGGTTTAGTTGTGGCTTTTGGTAAGCCAAGATCCCCCGGTTTCAGTGTACAGGGTCTGACAATGGCGCCGTTGGCGTTTGAGGGTAAAGCGGTACAGGTTAGCGTTGAGGTTGCAAGGCTGAATCCAAAAGTAGAGCAGGCCGAGCGCGTGCAAGTGCAGGTCTCCCTTGACGGGAAAGTTCTCACCGCTTCTGAAGCAATTTTTTCACCCGGTGCGCCGCTTTCGTCAGTTGATATCAACTTTGCTGCGCCCAAGCGTGGTCCCCACATTGTAACCGCAAAGGTGCTACCCGTGGACGGTGAGCTCGACACCTGGGATAACTCGCAAACTCGTGTGCTGGATGTCATGCCCAACACTGTTGGTGTATTGCACCTGCTTGGGTCGCCAGCCTGGGATGGTCGTTTCGTGAGGCGTTTTTTGAAAGCTGAGCCAAAGTTTGATGTGATCAGCTTTTTCATCTTGCGTGATCCTTGGGATACCCAGCACGTGAGTGAGCGCGAAATGAGCCTGATTCCTTTTCCGGTTGAGCGGTTGTTTAAGGAGGAGTTAGTCAATTTTCGGGTAATCGTGATGCAGAACTTTACGCTGATGCGATTTTTGCAACCGGAGTACCAGGAAAATCTCGCAAAGTTTGTCAAAGACGGTGGTGGTCTACTGTTTGTTGGCGGACCACGCGCGCTGACCGAGACGGATGTTTCCAGTTCCGCCTTGGCTGGACTGCTGCCATTCACATTTGATGCAGGTGGACAGCCCCCAAAAGCACCAAGCAATGCAGTTGATGAATTCAACGATGGCTTCGGAGCGATGGGATCAACCTGGAATAGTGAGCAAAAATTTTCAATCGAGGCAGCAAACCCCGATACTAGCCGAAGGTCTCTGGCAACAATTTACGAAAACTGGTTGGAATTGAGTCCAAGGCTTTCTCTCTTGAAGGATATGACCGGTCTTCATGACATGGATCTATTCAAATTTAGAAGTGATGAGACCACATCTCTTCTCGACGCCAAGCTACCTGATGGGCGCAAGATGCCACTGGCAGTCGCGTCCTATCCCGGTAAAGGTCGTGCCTTATGGCTGTTCTCGGATTCAATGTGGCGACTGGCCATGTCGCCTGATGCCCGTCTGGCTCGTTCGGATTACCATGCTTTTATGGATAGTGCCTTGAATTGGCTGACTAAGGGCGACATGAAAGGCGCATTGAGTGTTCGTGATTTTGTTGTCAGTCAAATTGGCGATCATTCAGATCGTCTAAAATGGCGAGCTGTATTGGCTGGTTCAGCCGTGCGTTATTTACGCTCAGCGAATACAACTAAGATGACAATTTGTGGAGTAGGGGTGAGTGGTAACGAAATAAATTTCGGTGGAGCTGCTGGAGATTCGATTACAATCGAGGGCGAGCTTGCCGCATCGCTCAGGGATGGGAGTCTCTGCGCATTAAAATTTGATACTGAGCACCCAGCTTTTGGAAGCCTTGCCGTTACGGGCTGGTCGGTCATTCCTGAAACTCTGCCAGATCAGGGCATTGGCCCTTCGCCCATGAAACTCAAAGCATTGGCAAAAACGACTGGAGCCGAGTTTGTCGACGCGACTGACGCGCGCGCTCGAACTGTTGAGGCATGGGTACAGGGGTGGGGAGCCTTTGATGGAAGTGTCCTACCGGATAAAACCCAGACGCGTTTGGACTATTACTGGCCACAGGAAACACCTTGGATCTGGCTTGCGCTTTTATTGCTGCCTTTCGAAGTGCTGACGCGGCGCTGGCATCTTATTTTTGGTGGATGGAGTATCTCCAAGCGCGAGGGTAAGTCATGAGTGTCGAGGCTTTGGCGCGCAAGATCCGAGGATGCATTTTTGACTTTGACGGCACGATTATCATCTCTGAACACGTCCATATGAAGGCGTGGGAAGATTTGGCGCAAGACTTACGCAGAGAGCTGCCAGCAGATTTTCTCGAAAACAGCGTCGGAATGTCAGATTTGCAGCTGGTGAAAATATTGGCCAAGTTTTGGCAGTACAACTTACCTGAGCAAGAGATCCTTGAGCGAAAGCGTAACTTTTATATGTTACGCTGTCCGACTGAAGCATCTGTAGTGCCCGGGGTGGTTGCGGCCATTGAGTGGTTAGTTAAGAATTCTATTCCTGTGGCGATCGCAACCAGCTCGTCAAGATGCGAGGTGGAGCCAGTGTTAAGGCGACTCGGTATTTTTGAAAAATTTCGTGGAATTTGTACGGTGGAGGATATAACCCATCCAAAGCCTGCTCCCGAGATTTACATCTGTGCGGCAAAGCGCCTTGATTTGCCTCCTGAAGACTGTCTTGCCTTTGAGGATTCCATTGCTGGAGTGACGAGTGCGCGAGCCGCAGGTTGCGGCCTCGTTACGGTTGAAACCCTTTACTCCGCACAGCGCCTTGGGCCTGCCATCTTGAGTATAAAAAATTTCTTGGATAAAAGATTAATGGACATACTACAGTCTATCGTACGTTGATCGATAGGCTCTTGGGTGTTCCGCCGCGGATGATTTCGATTTCAATAGTCGAAGCGTCTTTGAGTGACTTTAAGGTTGCGATCGCTCCGGCCACGCTGTTGAGTTTAAGGCCGTTGAG
>JBIJBX010000096.1:0-8935 GCA_044344995.1 Oligoflexales bacterium
ATTACTGTCTTCAGGGGAGAGAATGCCCGAGTCTTTAAGAAAGACCCACTCCGATTGCCCTTCCTTTTTAACGAGAGAATCCAATGCCAAAGATCCCTTTTTAAAAGCAGCTTTTAACTGCTCCTCAGTACCAGGTCCAACCTCTGACTCTCCACGTTTCAAATACCATCGGCTCATTCTAAACCCCTCTACCATTTTGCCTTCGATTCATGCTTTATCCATTATGGCAAGCCTGCTCGATGATTGCAAAGATTCGCACATGGACCAAACCCACATCCGTCTCAGTATGCACGATAAAAAATGGCGAATTTCTCCAAAACAACCGACAAAGTATACTTTTAAAACCACTTCCGTTGATCATCATTGCGCGGATCCGGTCAAATTGACATACCGCCAGAAAGATTATCTTTTTTTAAGCAATTGAAAACATGACCTTTTACTACTGGTTGAGAGCAAACTGACGAGTCGGAATAGAACTTGCTGCTACAAAACATAAGGATAATTCCCGGCAACGATGGCCAGGACAGCACAGGAGGTCTTCTATGTACGAAGTCAGACAATATAACTTCATTCCGCACGTAATGCGTAAAGCCGTCGATACGCTGATTCACGATGTTTGGTCCAAAGAGGCGCAAAATGCGCGGGATGTTGAGTTACTAATCAGTCGTGGTCAAGGCGTTTTGGATGAAGTCGACCTGTTATCTACACATATTTTGCTATTGAATAAAAACTCTCAGCTTGTTGGTTACGGTCGAATATCTTTGCTAAATTCAAAAAACCTTCCCGAGGAGCTTTTGTTCAATAAAAATTTCTCGCTGGCTGGCGCCACAGCATACATCAGTCGACTGGTAGTACACCCAAGTCAACAAGGACGCGGGATATCAAAATTAATACATGCTGCCAGGCTTAAAATAGCGCGCGCCTGGGAGGTTGAACAGGTGGTCGGTTGGGCCGTGGGCGATAGGCCAGCAAACAATCTTACGTCCCTAGGTTTTAGCCCCCTTGCACAAAAACAAGGTTTCCGCTGTGCATGGTATCAAACCAGTCGCAAAGCCGTGTTGATGGGGCTTGAACTTGACCACCTGCAAATTCAAACCCTTGAACACTTTGCCAAGGTAGCCACCTAGAAAAACATCGCCTGACAGTTAGTTACTCTTATTTTCCCTGCGTTATTCCCGCTGTTCACGACGCTGATCCCGCTCGTCCCTTTGCCATTCACGCATCTTGTCTCCACATTTACGAAGTGCCTCGTGGGATGCGGCACCACTGACGCACGCGCGATGTTCCTGTAGTTTTTGGATTCTCTGATCAAGTTCCGTCAGGCGCTCTGCTTTGCGTTTCTCAAACTCAGGGCCTTGCGCCAAAGCACCAGCAGAAAAAAAAGTCGTCAACATTAACACAATGACACCATTCCTAATTTTATAAAATTTAGTTGAACTCATGTTGCTCTCCTTTAAATTGAAATTTTCGACCGCTATCGATTCATCGCCCTATGGTAACGCATAGAGACCCGGCGCACAAAAAACACCTAGGGCTTGGCCCGCAGGTATTGATTTGGCCAAGCAATCTCCGCGCCAAGCTCTCGAGCGGCACGGATAGGGAAATAGGGATCGCGTAAAAATTCACGTCCAATCATAATGACGTCGGCACTTTCGCTTACCAGAATTTGCTCGGCCTGCTGCCCGCTGGTAATGAGTCCGACCGCCGCTGTCTTGATATTAGCACCAAGGCGAATGGATTTCGATAGTGGCACCTGATAACCGGGTTTTGTCGGTATTTTCGCATTTGGGACAGCACCCCCACTCGATACATCGATCAAGTCAATTCCGATCTTCTTTAACTCGTGACAAAGAGTGATTGTTTGTTCGAGATCCCACCCTCCTGGAACCCAGTCCTCCGCGGAAACCCTGACTAAAACCGGCAGATCGGAGGGCCACAGATCTCGCACTCGCTTGGCAACTGCAAGAGGAAGACGCATGCGATTTTCAAGGGGCCCACCGTATTGATCCTGACGATTATTTACGAGTGGAGACAAAAACTCGTGCAGAAGATAACCGTGAGCCATATGAACTTCGACAGCTTTAAATCCAGCCGACAACGCATGCCGCGTTGCCGTTTCAAATTGAGCGATGATGGTCTCTATATCTTTGGCGGATGCCTCCCGCGGCGCGGCATAACCTTCGGCAAAAGCTTCTGAACTAGGCCCGATAATATCCCAGCTCTCATTGATTGGACCGCCACCGTTCCATGGCTCCAAGGTCCCAGCTTTGCGACCCGCGTGAGCTAGCTGTATCGCCGGGATCGAGCCGTACGATTCCAAAAATTCGACGATAGGCTTAAAAGCTTGGGCCTGTTGTTCATGCCAAATCCCCGTATCAGAGGGCGATATCCGTCCATTGGGAGCCACCGCGGAGGCCTCGACCATCACAAGACCCGCGCCTCCGACCGCACGACTTCCAAGGTGGACCATGTGCCAAGGTCCAGGTAAGCCGTCACGAGCTGAATACTGGCACATGGGCGACATAAAAATCCGATTTTTAATCGTTAACCCGCGCAGCTTGAGCGGCGTGAACAATTTTGGCAATAAACTCATAATATTTTGTCCCTATTGATTGTTATGAGGGGGCGCGAGGTTTCAGACTTTTAATATAGCTGACTTTTGAATTTGAGTTCCGAAAAAGTCACGCTAGATCTCAAGATTTACTAGCAGCCAGATCGAGCTATGTTCTACAATAAAACTGTCCGTTCTGCTGGTTTATGAATATTGGTTTTTCGATGAAAGACGTCAGATGCCTCACAGGCAAAACCTTTTGAGCGCGCTTCAAAGCTACCAATTGACTTGGTGCGAACACCTTGCGCCGTATCAAACGCGAGATGACAGCTTTGACGCAGACAGCGCGCGCTTATTCACCAATTTTGCCGGGCAAGAGACCAAATGCTTTGAAAGGTCCAATTTACACGGACACCTGACCGGCTCGGCCCTGGTCATGAATCATGATTTGACTAAGGTCCTCCTCACTCACCACAAAAAGCTTGGCATGTGGTTACAACTCGGTGGACACGCCGATGGTCACCCCATCACCCATGAAGTGGCCATGGGCGAAGCCCTCGAAGAGTCGGGCATTAAATCCCTCGAGTTTCTACCCTATGAACGATCGGCGTTTGGAACCCGGGCAACGACGCTGCCTCTGCCCTTTGACCTCGATCGGCACTTGATCCCAGCCAACAGCCGAGACCCTGAGCATTATCACTATGATGTTCGATATCTGCTGATTAATTACTCAGGCGAGGCGCCCGTTGTTTCCGAGGAATCACATGACGTTCGCTGGTTCACCCTAGACGAAGCCCGGAGGGTGACTAAAGAAGTTAGTATGCTACGCCAGTTTTCAAAGGTGGAATGGGTTCGAAAAATCCTTAAATTATAATGTCTTAGTTTTGTTTTATTGTAGGCTGTCGGAGCATCATCGCCCTTGACAGTTACACCTTAGGATTTATCTTCCTTGGTGACTTTAACGCACTTTAGACTCAAGGATACGCATGGCCGACTACTACGAAACTCTTGGAATTAAAAAGGGCGCGTCTGAGGATGAGATCAAGAAGTCTTACCGCAAGCTCGCGATGAAATTTCACCCTGACCGAAATCCTGGGAACAAAACCGCCGAGGAAAATTTTAAAAAAATCAGCGAAGCCTATGCTGTTCTAAGTGATTCGGAAAAACGCCGACAATACGACATGTTTGGTGATCAGAAGTTTCACCAAAATTTCAGCCAGGAAGACATCTTCCGAGGTGCTGACTTTCGCAATATTTTCTCTGACGCTGGCTTCGACGGTTCTGATATTTTCAGTCGTATTTTCGGTGCTGGGTTTGGAGGGCAAGGGTTCGGGGGACAAGGATTCGGAGGACAAGGGTTCGGCGGTCGCGGCGGCTTCGGTGGACCATCTCCGCGAGGTCAGGACATCGAGTACCCCCTTACAATCTCCTTTCAGGAAGCCTACAACGGTGCGGAGCGTCACTTGAATTTCAGCCTCTCCGATGGATCGACACGTGATTTGACCATCAAAATACCAGCGGGAGTGAGTGATGGCGGCAAGCTACGTGTCGCAGGCAAAGGCGTGGCAAGCCCCATGGGCGGATCACCTGGAGACCTATTTGTGGTTGTCTCAGTTGCACAGCATCCGTTATTTGCAAGATCAGGCCAGGACATCGAGGGGAAGTTACGGCTAAAATTGTCAGAGGCGCTTAAAGGTTGTTCAAAAGAGGTTGAAACTTTTGACGGCAATAAAAAAATTAAAATCCCAGCTGGAGTTAAACCAGGAACAAAAATTCGGCTCAAAAATTTAGGCTTCCCATTACCTGGAAAGTCACTTCGTGGGGATTTTTTTGCCGTGATTGAGTACGAGGTTCCAGAAAATCTAAGTCCCACTCAACTGTTAGCTATAGATCACTTGGCTGAAGTTGGACTCTAATGGGTACTGCGTAAATAACGCAATTCCATTTAGAACTTTTGACTAAAATAACTACCGCCCAGTGAGCGTCTCTTTATCAACAACGTCCTCGAAAAAGAGAGCTTGCCGGGGTTTCCCTTTTTTAATCCACTCGTCAGCCAACGCATTATAGGGGAACTCCATTTTCCCTTTGTAATTCCTCAGGAACCTAACGACATCTGCCACCTTAAAACCATTTGCCTGCAGTTCACCATGATTTAAATAGACTTGGCTCACGGTGATCACCTGGACAACATCGATGTTATTGCTCCTTCGATCAAACTTTTCATTCAACTCTTTTTTCAGCTTCAGCCGATCAACGCGGTAGGCGCCCGACACCTCGGGCAAACGGGCGGCCCCATGATCCGCAGTCAGAACTACCAGGTAGTTGCCGCCTGTTTGTTTATCCAACAACTCGACAATTTTACGAGCTTCATCATCAGCCGCTGAAAGCACATCACCACATTCTTCCGACTCGTATCCATAGAAATGCCCACAGTAGTCCGTGGACTTGGTATTGAACCAAATTAGATCAGTCTCCCCATCTTCGCCGATTCTCAGCTCTTTTATGGCGTCACGAGTCAGATCTCCCTGCTGCTTTACAAGGGCTGGGGAACCCAAAAGATTCCGACTGTCAACTTTGCCGTCATCTGCAATCAATGGATGCCCGCGCCATGACTTACTCTGCCCCAAAAAATCTTTCACCCAGGGCAGTGCCGGCTTGTTCTTGAAAGACTCAGGAATACGATAATTTTCTGGTTCTGTTACCCAAGTACCATCACCACCATTTTCTTCTGTCCAAGTTACGTATGACTTGGAACCACCAACAAAAAGGCCGCCATGCCCACCGACCGAGATAGCTGCGCGCGCGACTGGCGCGACTGATAAAACCACAGGCTTTCCTGCTCTCGCTACCGACCAAATATCTGATAACGTTGGAACAAAAAATAAACTTGGATTTTTCTTTCTAACTGAATCTAGCCCCGAGAGTTCGATCGTAAACGAACTGAGCTGGCGCCAAAAACCCGAATGAAAAAAACGATTGCCGGCAACCCCGTGCTCGGCTGGCCAACTACCTGTCCCGATCGACGCATGCCCGACACTCGTCTCCACGTCCACATGGGCCACGCTCGCATTCAAAAAATTCGCACCGCGTTTTTGTAAACGGTCGTAGAAAGGGGCGCGATCACGATGGGCTGCCAGATAATGCCGCCCAACTTGATCCTGAACTAAAATCAAGATCGCTTTTGGAAGAACTCGGGGGCCATCATTCTGCCCCATATCTTGCTTCTGCAATGCCTCAGTCAAAATCCTTCCGCCTTTTTTTGCCGGCGCGGGAACACCCAAGACCCTCGCCAGGGTTGGCACTATATCCTGCTGTACGGCTAATTTTTTGAAGGATCCGCTTTTGAAATATTTATTTGTTGGATCAAAAAATACGATAGGAATTTCTAGGTCATAATCCCACGCGATCCCGTGCATGGTCATCGGATGTGGCGGCAACTTACGTCCAGCGATCGTGCTTTCTTGCCAATGTTTTGGGTCAAACTCCCACGTCTCGAGGGTTGTGTTGCCATATTTAGGCAGCAAAAATATGTCGCCACTCCACTGACTAGCGGTCCGTCGAAAGATTTCCCGTGGCGATAGTCGGACGGACGCCCGTTCCTCGGCCAAGGCTACTCGCGGCTTGACTAAGCCCTCAAAACCTGCGGATAAAAAAATGATTACGCCAGCGAAAGTGGCCCAGCTACGTTTTGAAATCACGATTGAATTACATTCCTGGCTTGTACTTCGAAAGCCTTAAATAAACTGAACCAATCTTAATATCACCCTGCACCTGGACGAGGGTACGATTTTTATCCGGTGCGATCCAGACGAAAACTTCGCCCTTTTGCTGTAGTTCCTTACCGATGAATGTTCTCAGCTTAACTTTCATCGCCTTAAAGGTCCCGGCTGGTACTACGACATTCTCAAGACCTAGGGGCGTCGCCTCAAGAAACCAGTTCTTTTCAGAGGTATAAACTAAAAACCGCTCAGTCTTGCCCGGAACATAATCAAAAGTTCGCAGCTTCAAGGTCGCTCCAATGGCATCGATGGCGCCATATTGCAGATCCCGCTCGACGGTTGAAGATCCCTTGTCGGAGTGCTCTTCCTTCTCAAGAACCTTGCAACGCTCATGACTAAAATCAAGCCACTTTTTGGAGGTGAAGCTTTTACCGAGGAACTTTCCTCCCCGCTGCTCAATGTAGAACTTTCGAACACCATCGTCCCAAGGCCGAACAACTGCCGATGCAGAGTCATTTGCAACATAAACTCCTTTGAACCAATCCCCAGTGCGCCCAATCATGCGGTAACCACGGTGCCATATCCCGTCAACCTTTTGTGGTGCTTGAATCTCAAGGGTGCCGTAACCCGCCAACATGCCCATCCATGAGACGGCGTACTCACTGACCTCTCCAGCCTTGAAGGGAACACTCTTATAGGTGTCACTGCGCGGAAGGTTGGTTGGAATTTTTGGCATGGGGTTGGGACAGGTGACCTTGAATTCCTGGCCGTAGGACGCACTAAATGTCGCAGCAAACGAAAGCAGCAACGCAACGGACCAGTACAACAGAGTCATGTCTCAAAATCCTACCAATGAAGGGTCAACCTTGGGTAATTTCCCAACTATACCACAGGTTTAGAAAATCCTTCGGATTATCGGTGAGTCATTCAAATTCTTTACAATAGCCTGCGTCAATCGGCCTTAATAGGCTGAAATGCTTTGACTTTAGGCATAAATACATGCTATCCACTCCCCTCCACCCGAGTCATTGCCAACAGAATGACCTGTTGCCCTAACCCCTCGCAGTGGAAAGAAAGAGTCGAAAAAGATGTTACAAGAAACAACAAGGACTGGAATGAAGAACGTTCGCTGGGAAGACGAAGACACAGGATTTGAGACTGACACACGGCTGTCGTCAGACTTCGCAAAAATGCTTGCAGGCAATCCCGCGACATCTGAAGTCAAAGAAGGAATGATCGTCAGAGGGCTTGTCGTTCGCCTTACAGATGACGGAATTGTCATCGATATCGGTCATAAATCAGAGGGCGAAGTTCCAAAACACGAATTCGGCACGGACTGTCCAAAGGTCGGTGAAACTGTTGAAGTGTATCTTGATCGCTTTGAAGATCACGCTGGCGAGATGGTTCTCAGTCGCGAGCGAGCAGAAATGCTTCGCGCATGGGACAGAATCGCTGAAGCGTTTGAGCGCAATGAAATCGTTGAGGGTACAATTGTCAGTCGCGTTAAAGGCGGCCTTTCAGTTGATATCGGCGTCAAAGCGTTTCTTCCTGGCTCCCAGGTTGACCTGCGCCCAGTACGAAACCTCGACAAACTTATTGGCGGAAAACTCCAATTTAAAATCATCAAGTTCAACAAAAAACGCGGCAACATCGTATTGTCTCGACGCGTTCTACTTGAACAAGATCGTGAAAAACTTCGCGCCTCAACCCTTGGCAACATCAAAGAGGGCGCGTCTCTTAAAGGCATCGTAAAAAATATCACCGATTACGGCGCGTTCATCGATCTTGGTGGCATCGACGGGCTTCTTCACATCACCGATATGAGCTGGGGTCGTATCAACCATCCAAGCGAGCTGTTTGAAGTTGGACAAGAAATCGAAGTTAAGGTTCTGAGCTACGACGAAGGTCGTCAGCGCGTCAGCCTTGGCTACAAGCAACTTCTCAACGATCCTTGGGTTGTCGCTGGAGGCAAGTACTCCGTCGGCGCTAAAACTAAAGGCAAAGTTGTCAGCTTAACCGACTACGGCGCATTTGTTGAACTTGAAGGCGGCATCGAAGGCCTTATACACGTCTCCGAAATGAGCTGGTCAAAACGCGTTCGCCACCCGAGCAAAGTCGTCAACATTGGCGATGAAGTTGAGGTCGTGATCCTGGCGATCGACGTTGAAAATCGTCGTATCAGCCTTGGCATGAAACAAATGGAACCAAATCCATGGGAAGTCGTTAAAGAAAAATACCAAGTTGGCGACGTTTTCGTTGGAATTGAAGACGGCATTGATGGACTCATTCACATTTCAGACATCAGCTGGACTGACCGCATTAAGCACCCAAGCGATCTCTACAAAAAAGGTGATGAAGTTGAGGCGAAAGTTCTCTCCATCGACACCGAAGGTGAGAAGTTCTCGCTCGGCATTAAGCAGCTGACCGATGATCCTTGGCTTGCAGTCGCGAAATCCCATCCAGCTGGCTCAAAAGGCAAAGGCAAAGTGACAAAAGTTGCTGACTTCGGCGCTTTTGTTGAGTTGGCACCAGGAATTGAGGGCATGATTCACATCAGCGAACTTGCCGACGGCCAAGTCGCGAAAACTGAGGACGCCGTAAAAGAAGGCGACGAGGTTGAATTTGTGGTTCTAGCTACTGATGCCGACGAGCGTCGTTTCTCACT
>JBIJBX010000144.1:0-6319 GCA_044344995.1 Oligoflexales bacterium
CAGGGGCACTTTCACCGGGGCGCGGCGTCAGATCCATTGTTCCCATCAAATCCTTAAATTGATCAAAATTAAGCTTATCAACCAGGTGACTGGCGAGAGCTACTGATGCAAGGTTTTCTGACATAGCTCCAGACCAAACCATCGAAACACTGCGGTAAGGACTTACGTGGTCGGGACGTGGAAAATAAAATCTTGATTGATAAGGGAAAATTTGTCGCTCGTTGTCTACAATGTCCAAGATATTCCAACCTAGCTGCATGGCAGCGTAGTAGACGACTGCTTTGAAAACAGAACCAGGCTGCCTCCTGGCAAAGATGGCCCGGTTAAAGCCGATGGTGTCAAAGCCACTGACTGCGACCCGAACCTCGCCTTTATCCAACGCCACAAGACCACCATTGACCTTTGGGCTTTTCTGCATTTCAAGTAGAGCTTCGTGTTTTTCGGCGTCGTACTCTCGTACTTCCACAAACACAATGTCCTCGCGTTTTATCGTATTAAGGAGTTTTTTCATTTGGATCTCGGGACCTTCTTGCAGCGGCAGGTCCAGAAGTTTTGCATAACGCACTATCGCGTCATGGGGGATGATGCCTGTGCTTAAGCCAAATGAAACTTTTATTTCAGAGTTTTTCTTATCTATCTTGATATCTTCAACTTTGCCGTAATAAAACTGGTTGACCTCCAAGTCTCGTAATCGGCGAAAGTTTTCGGGCTTTTCTGGCTGAAATCCAGAGAGGATCGTTTCCAAGCGGCTCAGATTACGCCGCATTCCATGCTGAGCTTTCTCCTGTAATTGACAGTCAATTGTTGTGTAGATTTTTAGTCCAGCATTGTTCAAATCATCAACCGTCTCGAGGCCCAATTTCTCCATAACTTCTTTCTGATTGACTTGATTGCGTATCAGACTGACTAGGGCCACCTCGCTCGAGCGAAAACTACCGCGGTTAAACGGCACGGGACGTTCAACTGAATCTTTATACTCCTGCTCAGTTAACCATCCCTGTTCATACATGCGCTTTAGCACGTAGTTCTTGCGATCAAAGGCATTTTTCACTGCGATCTCGCGACGTTCTTTTGTGTACTTTAGAAACGGATCATACTTGGAGGGACCTTTGACGCTGCCAGCGATAAAGGCTGATTCGACGATGTCAAGATCGCGAACCTCCTTATTGAAATAGTATTTAGCAGCAATTCCAATCCCAGAGCCATTACCCGACACATGAAACTGATTTAGATAAAACTCAAGAATCTGCTCTTTGCTGTACAAACGCTCCAACTGAAGCGCGGCAATGGCTTCGTTAATCTTACGCGCAAGGGAATATTCCCATTTGTCCATAATATTTTTGACCGTCTGCTGCGTGAGAGTTGAACCACCGCGAAACTTACCAGTCTTGAAACCCTCAGCGATTGCTTTAAAAATTGCTTGAGGGTCCACGCCTTTATGTTTAAAAAAATTCTTATCCTCGGCAGCTACAAGAGCGCTGATCATGTGCTTAGGGATTTCATCAATTCCAATGTAGCGCCTGTGCTCACTATGAAAAAAACTGCCAATTGGGGTCTTTTCATCAAGGCAGTAGACTGTGGTCTCTTCGTTGATACGAGCCAATATGGTCGTCTTCTTTAAATGTGAGTCGTCACCAAACCAAACACTTGTCATTATGACCGATGTCACTCCCAGAGCACCACCGAGTCCAGCTACCGCGGGGACAACGATTCCCCACGCCAAATAATTTAAATAACGATTCTCAAACAACTGCATGACGGTGAACTCCGTGCTGGATTGAACCCTTATAGTCTAACATTAATGCCCCCACATTACCTAGCAAGGCGCTGATTTATCAGGACATTATCTAGGGATAAAGGCTCGGCCCGGTGCACGCTCTCGCCTCATTCAATCGCACAGCAGGGGCAGCGTAGCCGCAATTCGGCGGGTTTTTAGCTGTTTACCGGGAGAAGTGGCGGCTGTATAAGGAGGCAGACTCGGATAGGACAGCACTCCCCATGCTATTTCCACAGCTTAGCAACTCAGATAAACAGCCACTTGACCAGGTTCAAATCACTGGGATGCTTTTAAGCTGTGTAATCGGTATTTTTCCTTTTGAACGCCGCAAAAAGCAGCCTGTAACTATTGATTTATGCCTTTATCTCGATACGCGCAAAGCCGCTAAAAGCGCGAACATAGCCGATACCATTGACTATGCAGGCGCGCTCAAAGAAATCTCTTTTATACTTGAGCAGTGTGAGTTTCTGCTTATCGAGACCGCGGTAGAGGCCGTCTGTAAGCACTTTCTAATTACCTACCAATCCGATCACGGTCTACCCAGCATTGACGCGGTTGGCGTCAGGATAAGCAAGCCGAGCGCGTTGGCTCACGGCGTTATTCCGACCGTGCAAGTGCTTCGCCAAAAAGGCGACTATAGCGCCCCACCTATGAAAGGCGCAAACCACAACCTTTACAGCGTTCACTCAGCCTCTGACGCCTGTCTTAACTTGATTGTAGCCGATGGCGCTGCTGAAATCGACGTTTGCAAGATAATCCCCAGTGCGCAAGCAGCACTACCCATTGGGCGATGGACGCATGGCGGGGAAGCCATAAAATCTCGCACACCCATAAACTTACAAGAGAACAAAGACCTGCCCTTCATCTGTACCGATGATAGCCAGCGTGGATCAAAAGTTTTGCTGGTCCACTCCCAAGCCTAATCCTAGATTGCAGGGCACTAGATGCCCATTCACCCACTGTGACTATAGAATTTAAACTAGAGGTAGGCCGCGGCCCAAACATCCGCAGACCAACTATGCATCTGCCAGCCCGCTTCAAAGCTCGGAGGTCAGCTGTGCGCTCTTTGTTTTGTCGCTACCTTAGCCTCGTTTATTTCATCACATGGACTCAAGCGAGCCCTTCAGAAGCGAAGATGCTGTTATCCTTTGCTGACGTTGCGGACAACGCCATACCCGGTGTTGTGAACATACGAACCACTCAATACACCCCGAACAAGGACCCCGCCCTTGATCTTTACCAATTTTTCCTTAATGGTCGGCCGCCTACAAATTTATCGACTCATTCCGTTGGTAGTGGTGTTGTTATCAATAAGCAGGGGCACATTTTGACTAACGCACATGTGATCGAAGGCGCGAATGTCATCGAAGTTTTGCTCGCAAAGAATCGGCAAAAACTAACTGCTAAAGTTCTTGGAACTGATCTCAAGACCGATCTCGCGCTGCTTAAAATCTCTGGCAATGTGGGGCTTGTTCCTCTGCAACTTGGCGATAGCGACGCATTGAGAGTCGGTGATCCTGTCATCGCCATCGGCAACCCATTCGGCTACTCACACACCGTTACATCAGGAATTATCTCAGCCAAAGGCAGAGTCATCGGGAATGGACCTTATGATAACTTTCTGCAGACTGATGCATCCATTCACCCCGGTAATAGCGGTGGACCACTCCTTGATATTAATGGGCGAGTTATTGGCATAAACACCGCCGTCAGCGAAGAGGGTGTCGGCATTGGTTTTGCCATACCCATAAATATCGCCAAACAAATCACGGCTGATTTATCCACCTATGGCAAAACTAGGAGACCCTGGCTCGGCATGGTTGGCAAAAACATACTTTCCGCCGATGAAATTGATTCACCGTCAGCTGGCATTTTTGGCCCCTACGGCGTCATCGTCTCAAATCTTATAGTCAATGCCCCTGCACACCGAGCAGGGGTCCGTATCGGCGATGTCGTCTTAACAGCCGACGATAAAAAAATCACTGATCTCAATCAATTCCAAAGACTGTTGCTCGGTAAGCAGCTGAAAGGCCGCGTCAAGCTGAAGATCTATAGAAAAAACAAAGGGTATCTCTTTGCAACAATACCATTAGAAGAGACGCCCAAGACATCTGATCTGCCACAAGAGCGAGATCTATTTTAATTCACCTTTATAAAAGCCTTAAGCCAATGCCTTTTTCTGCCCGGAGTCGGCACTCTTTCATATTGCCATCCCGCATCTTCTAAAGCTTGCTTCACCACCCTTGCCACACTGTAAGACACCAAGACACAATGAGGATTCGCCAACTCCTTCATCTTTGCAAACCAACCACTGGACCACATCTCAGGATTGAGCTCGGGCGTGAACGGATCCTGCCAGATGAAGTCTATTGGTCCGCCCAATGCGTTGAGATCGGCCTGATTAGCATCACCCAACCATACACTCCACCTCAGAACTCTACCTGATCGGGGATGCGACAGCTCTGCCCTAAAGACATTCCCATTCCCCACTAGAGACTTTGGGCCCATGATCCACGACTCTGACCATCCTGCCTGCCATGGTGCAACACCAGACGCTACAGCCTGAACCAATCGTTGGTCCACCTCAAGACTTAACATCTCGATATTGATGTATCCGGGACTATCAAGCCAGGCGGCAATAGTCGCTGCGGCGTTATAACCCAAACCCATTCCAACATCCAAAATCCCGAGATCGCGGCTATTTTCTTCCTGTAACAATCGATTAAGACCACTCGTTATGACATAAAGATGCCAAGCCTCGAATTTTGCACCCTCTTCGGAGTGAAAATCCTGGCCATGAGAAGCGTGGCGAATGGTTAATGATCCATCTGCCGTCTCAATAAGAGCACCAAATTCAGTCAACCCGATTATTTTTCCATCAACTCTTGTCATAGAAACCGTTACATACTACAAACAAAAGTCTCATGACAACTCGCATTGATCAAAATATGAACGCAATCTGCGACCGCCTGCCACTACGCTGGAAGACTCCAGATACATGGTTAACGGCTGTAAGTGAAAATATTAACTCATTTCTTGCCGATCATGCCGCATGTGAGCGAAAGGCCAGCGCGGCAGCCCTCATGCTTGCCAATAAATACCCCGAATATCCTGAGCTGCAAGAGCGAATGATCGCCCTTGCTATCGAAGAACTTCAGCACTTTCACCAGGTTTTCAAGATCTTAAAGTCGAGAAACATACCTCTACCAAACGACGAAACAGACCAATATGTTAAAAACCTCTTGCGGCATGTGCGTCACCCCCGAGAAGAGCATCTTTTGGATCGTCTTTTAGTCGCAGCGATGATCGAAGCACGGAGCTGTGAGAGATTTTGTTTGTTTACAAAATCTTTGCCTGACGGTGACTTGAAAGACTTTTACGCAAACTTTGCACTGGAGGAGAGTGCGCATTTTCCTCTTTTTGTAAAAACCGCCGAGACGATCTATCCAAAAGACCTAGTGACTACACGCCTTCAGGATTGGTTTTCCTATGAAACGAAGGCCGCACAAGAGGCAACGATCAGAGCCGCTGTCCACTGAACGAAAGCTTGCTCACGTCAGCATCATTCGGCATCTTAGTAGCCTTTTCGCTGATCGGCCACACCGCCCTCAAGCTCTTGCACAATCGATTTAGTCGCGCTCGCGCCAATGCGTGATGCACCCGCTTCAATCAGGGCAAGTGTATCTTTCAATGTTCGAATTCCGCCTGATGCTTTGATTTTAGTCTTTGCGCCTTTAACAGACTGAATCGTCTCACGCATGATTTTGATATCCTCAACTGACGCGCCCCGCGAGCCAAAACCGGTGGATGTCTTTACAAAATTAACTCCATCTTCAGCACACCACTTCGAGACCATGGCGATTTCATCAGATGTCAGGAGGCTCGTCTCAAATATAACTTTAAGCGGCACCGATCCGATCGCCTTCTTGACCCCGACAATATCACGCCTGGCTTCGTCAAACATTTTTGATTTGAGCTCACCCACTGATAGGACCATGTCGATTTCTTTCGCACCCGCAGAAACCGCGGCTTTTGCCTCAAAAACCTTCGATTCGGTGCCCATGGCTCCGAGCGGAAACCCAACCACTGTTATTGGCATGACTGTGGTTCCACGCAGCATTTGCCCAGCCAATGGGATCCACAACGGATTCACACAAACTGCCGCCGTACCTAAAAACTTTGCCTCTTCGCAAAGCATCCCAATATCCTTAGCCGTTGTCTCAGCTTTGAGTGCTGTGTGATCAAAATATTTCGCCAATTCAGCTGCAGTTAATTTTATGCTCATAACGTCCTCCATACCCATGAATATTTCTCTTCCACTCGCGCCACTACGCGTTTATCTTCAATTAAAGGTGGCGCATGATGTGGCTTTATCCTCGCATCAATAATCAACGCTCCGCGGCAACCCCAATGTTTGAATTCCGTGAACGATTCAAATCCATAAACGTCATGACTTGGATTGCTTCTGGTGAACGTAACCCAAAGCCAATTTGCAAAAGACTCTGCCACAAAATCCGCATCATCAACAATCACCAGCAGTGG
>JBIJBX010000310.1:0-2587 GCA_044344995.1 Oligoflexales bacterium
GCAGTGGGATATCCGCCGGCAGCATGACAGCCTTTGTCAGCTTACTGATTTCCACTGCGGCCGCTTCATAAGATGTAAACGGCACAGCCTTAACGGCAACAATTCCCGGCGCGACGATCCTTGCCTTGGACAACTCAAATCCATCGACCTTAGCGCTTAGTTCGTTTTGCGGAACAGTATTGGCCAGCTGACGGATTTCGGCGCCCGCCGCAGCAACAACCAATTTACTCCCACGATTGATCCCTTCCCCTGAATAATCAAGGGTGTCGATCGTAGTTTTGGTCTGAAAATGCAGATCACGCGTCCAATCTACGCGCCGAAGAACGTGATTGATAAAACTCGCCTCATTATTGATGTCAATATGTTCGCTACTGCCATCGGCAACAATCAAATACTTGGCAAGAGACGCCTGGTTAAACCCCAAAATAGCGTTGGCCTGAGTCAGTAACTCCTGTGGATGCTTTGTTTTGTTATAGGGCGTATATCGCTCACTACCCACCGCGAACAAAAGCGGATGAACCCCAGCAACATCAACCGCATGCATTGCTTTCACCCCTGGCAGAGAAACCGGTACCATTGGCTTTGTCAATTCGTGGATAATCGCTCCGAACGATGTATCTTCCTGCGGGGGACGCCCGACCACTGTGAACGGCCAGACGGCGTCTTTTCGGTGGAAAACTTTCTCGACAGTCATCACCGGAAAATCATGCTGCAAGGAATAATAACCTAAATGATCACCAAACGGTCCTTCGGGCTTCGTTGCGCTAGGATCAATTGTACCTAAAATACAAAAATCAGCCTCAGCGGCGACCGTCCACCCATTCCATTTACCATGCCTAAATCTTCGCCCTGCCAACATCCCGGCAAAAACCACTTCTGGAAGGCCCTCGGGAAGAGGCATTACCGCACTAAATGTGTGCGCCGGGGGACCTCCCACAAAAATCGCAACCTTTAGTTTTTCACCCCGCTTCGCGGCGGCAGCATGGTGGACGCCGATCCCACGGTGAATCTGATAATGGATTCCAACCTCGTGGTTGAGCTTATAGTCATTGCCTGCCAGTTGCACACGGTACATGCCGATGTTGCTTCCCATGACACCTGGCTTTTCAGGGTGCTCACTGTAAACCTGCGGCAGCGTTATGAATGGACCGCCATCGTTGGGCCAGCTTTTTATCCACGGCAAGCGATCAATGGTCGTCTCACATTCAAGCACAGGAAGTTTCCGAACACGCTTGGGAAGACTCAGAAGACCCGTAAAAGGTGCACGCCAGTATTTCCAAAACCTAGCCAACGCAGCACCAGGATCAGCCTTGATGGCGATCGCGTCGCGGGCGGGCCCCATAGTCTTTCGAAAGATAAATTGCGCCCGTTCGACGGTACCAAACAAATTACTAACGGCTGGAAAGGGTGAACCCTTGATCCGCTCAAAAAGAACTGCTTTTCCACCGGCAGCATAGACGCGGCGCTGGATCTCAGCCATCTCAAGATCGGGATCTACTTCTTCCGTAATACGAACGAGATGGCCCGCGCGTTCTAAATCCTCAAGACAGTCTTTTGTACATGTATAGGTCATGGATTCAGCCGCCCGCTCGCACAATTTTTAGATTTTTTTTCGCGAAAAAAGTCTCCACTTTCACTCGCACGTCGCCCCGGAGCTCAAGGGTCCCCTCCTTCATAGAGCCACCACAACCAAATGCCGATTGCATGGACTTTAAAAGATCCTTCGCCTCCCGCTCATCAAATGGCAGGTTAAAAAGAACTGTGACAGATTTTCCGCCCCGTTGATTTGTTTCTAGTCTCATTTTCGTCGGACCGTCAGATTTAGACCAAGCGCCAGCAGTTTTGCCCTCTTTCTTTTGAGATCCCGTAGCTGTCGAGTACACTAACCGCGAATCACCCATAATCACCCCAAGCTGAAACCGCGTTCGTAAAAACCACTAAGATTGTAAGGCCTGCCCATCACGAAAGATAAAATAAACTGCCGCCACCAAGCATAGACTCGCATACAAAAAATTCCTCGTCAGCGGAACCTTCATGTAAGAGACCGCAAACACAGAAAAGACCACCATAGCAATCACTTCCTGCATCACCTTAAGCTGCCCCAAATTGTAGTGATCATGCCCCAATCGATTGGCGGGAACCTGGAAGCAATATTCAAAAAAAGCTATACCCCAACTTGCGATTATCGCAATCCAAAGGGGGCGAGTCTTCAAATCCTTGAGATGCCCGTACCAAGCATAGGTCATAAATATATTGCTAATTAAAAGTAAACCAAGTGGGCGAAGTGACTCAGCTACCATGGCAAGGTTCTCCCCCGATAATCCACATATCTGCCCGAGTCCTTAAGGCTCGCATTGTCAGCCACATCTATGATCCCTGTGGCGGACTCTGAAGTTTCCGTTGGCGCATTGGGCCCACCCATTGCTGTTTTCACCCACCCCGGATGCACCGTTAACACCGTCATCTTCGGATACTCACGGGCCAAACATACAGAAAACATATTGAGTGCTGTTTTGCTCATACGGTAAGCGTAGTAACCGCCGCTTTTATTATCTGCGATCGATCCCATAAGGGACGTGATATTAAC
>JBIJBX010000315.1:0-8896 GCA_044344995.1 Oligoflexales bacterium
ATACTTGCAATCCCACCGACTTGAGGCAGCGTCAGGGTTGCGTTATTACCGACTGCATCTTTGATTGTTCCACCGTTGAGAGCGAGCGCTGCGGTGGACAGATAATCAAGATCTGAAGTGGTATCGCCGGGAGAAACTGTATAATTGAAGGTTAATGTTGTGGTTCCTGAGCCACTTGAATAGTTCACCAGCGAATCGGTTGCGCCTGTTTCAAGAGTGATTTGTGGACTACCAGTGACGGTTACAGCCTCAGAGAACGTCAGGTTAATTGGAATGACCTGTCCAACTTTGTAGCTGCCGTTAGCTAAACTTGAGGTGACGTTAGAGACTGTCGGAGCTGTGCTGTCATTGTTATAGGTGACTAGATTAGTACAAGTTGAAACATTACCCGCAGGATCAACTGCCTTACCGTAAATGGTCGTTGGACCGTCGCTATTTACTACAGCACTTACATTGATACCAGGAGTCGCAAATACTGTGTTAGCCACAGGGGTCGACTTCGCTGTCGAGCAACTCGCATCGTAATAAAGGGTGATAGTCGATGTTTCAGAGGCAGAACCAAATACAGTTGGTGTTAAAGTCGCGCCTGTTAGACCTGGATTAAGTGAAGAGTAGCTGAGTGTTGGCGCCACAATGTCGTAAGTGACGGTGTTGTCGGTCCTGCTGGAGGTGCCGTTTTCGTTCCCGAACTCATCAACAACAGTGTTGGCAGCAATTGTCGGAATGACTGTGCCTGAACCACCAGAGATCGCTGTCGCCTGCAGGTTCCAGGTGATGTTGTCGGCTGTATTCAAAGTCCATGTGATGCCGGTCGCCGTTCCGGTTTGTACAATATCTGCCGTCGTGAAGGTAGATGAACCAACAGCACTTGAGAAGACTACTGTGAAGCTGAGTGGTAACCCATTGATCGGATCAGCTTGTCCAGCTGCCTGATTGACGCTAACTGTAAATGTTGCGGCCGCATAGTTAACCGTCTGGGTCGCATCATAAAGACTTCCGTTCGCGTTGCCGGCAATATCAGTCACGCCACCAGCCGCCAGCCTTGGAACAATTGTGCCATTGTTGGCAGCTGTCGCTGTCACAGTAAATGTCGTGCTGTTGACCTGAACCACATCCCAAAGCACGTTGGTCGCGGTTCCCGCATTGCTGAGATCGCTCGCGCTAAATGACGATGCGGCTACTGGCTCCCCAAAAATAACCGTGAAGCTGGCTGGTAAGCTGTTTGTGAAAGCGTTTTGACCAGCAGCCCTGACAAACGAGCTCACCGTCGGAGCCACATTGTCGTGAGTATAAACCACTAGACTCGTACAGGCTGATGTGTTGGCAAACGCCGCCACGGCTCTGGCATGAATATTAGTTGCAACATTTGGTGACAATGTAGACGTCGTAACCATCTGACCTGCGCCAGCAGATACGGCCGTCGGAGCAGAGATCGCTGTGTTACAGGTGTTATCGCTAAAGAGAGTGACCGTCGAAGCCTCAGTCAAAGTCATCGTCACTGTCGGCGTCCGCGACATGCCTGGCGTCGCAGGCGAGATCGACTGGTATGTGATGACTGGTGGCGCTGTTAGGATCTGGATAGCCTTTTGACCTGCCAGGCTTGCACCACTGCCAAGGGCCGCAAGCTCAAGGTTGGCGTTGTTTCCTGCAAGATCTTTGATCGTCGCTGACGCCGCAGTCAGCGCACTGGTCGACTGATAATCCAGGTCACTCGAGCTATCTGCAAGCGCTACAACATAGTTAAAGGTCAAAGTCGTGGTACCAGATCCAGACGCATAGTTAGCTACCGTATCTACAGCACCAGTTTCAAGGGTGATTTGAGGAGTACCGCCAACGACAAATACAGGCTCGGTGAATGTTACCGTGACTGGGACCGTCTGACCGACACGGTAGTTGCCGTTGGAGGCCGTAGAGTTTACAGAGGCCACCGTTGGCGCGGTGCTATCATGGATATAGCTGGTCATCGATAAGCAGCTCGAAATGTTACCAGCATCATCGGTTGCCTGCGCAAAAATGTTCGTTGTCGCATTCGCATCCAAAGTTGTTGTCGTAATCAGGTTGGCTCCAGAAGTACCAGACAGACCAGCAGCCGAAGCAGCCTGAGAACACACTGAGTCTTTGTAAAGTCGTACGTTCGCAACCGCTTCAGAAAGGTTCAAGGCAACCTGTGGCGTTTGACTCATACCGGGTGATACAGGGTTGATTGAGGAATACGTGATCGTTGGTGGCGTCGTATCAATCACGAGCGATTTATTCGCACCGAGACTGCCAGTCGCGCCCGGAGTTGGCAGGGTCAGTATACTGTTGTTACCGACACTGTCTTTGATAGTTCCTGCGTTTAACGTCAAGGCCGCGGTACTAGAGTAGTCAAGTTTTGCGGAGGTGTCACCACTAGCAACCACATAGTTGAAGGTCAATTTATTCGTACTAGAACCACTGGTGTAGTTTATAATCACGGCCCCCGCATCAGCTGCTAACGACATTTGCGGCGTTCCAACAACGAATACAGGCTCTGAGAACGTAACTTCAATCGGGATCATTTCACCCGTTTTGTAACTTCCGTTTGTTGAACTACTGTTCACACCAACCACTGTCGGGCCGGCACTATCATTGGTATACGTCACCAAATTCGTACAACTTGAGACAATGCCAAGGGAATCGATCGCTTTGGCGTAAATTGTGGTCGTATTATTCGCGTTCGCATTGGCGTTTAAAGATATACCAGGGCTTGCGAATACCGTATTTGACGTAGCGGCTGACTTCGGCGTCGAACAGTTGGAGTCATAGTAAAGTGTAACTGTGGAAGGTTTAGACGTCGTACCAAGCACCGTTGGCATGAGTGATGATGCGGGGTTAGACGGTAATATTGTCGTAAACGTTATGACTGGAGCTTCGCTATCAAAGTTTACCGTGTTATCAGTAGACGTTGAACCGGCATTACCATTCCCGAACGTATCAGTGACCGAGTTGGCGGCGATCGAAGGAATAACTGTTCCAGCTGCACCTACAGAGGTTGCCGTTAGGGTCCATGTAATATTGTCCAGAGTCGATAGGGACCAAATCACGCCCGCGGCTGTACCGTTTTGGATAATATCCGAAACAGCAAAACTCGAAGCTCCGACAGCCCTAGAGAAAACGACCGTATAGTTGATAGGCGCTGTACTGACAGGGTCAGCTTGTCCTGACGCCTGATTAACCGTAACGTTGTAAGCCGCCACCATATAGTTGGCGCTTTGTGTCGCGTCCGACAAGTTACTGTTTGCGTTCCCTGCAATATCTGTCACGCTACCCGCAAGCAATCGAGGAATTAAAGTGCCATCACCAGACGACGTAGCAGCTACGGTGAATGTTGTACTATTCAACTGGGCGACAGACCACGTCACATTTGTCGCTGTACCAGTGTTTCCAATGTCTGCTGCCGTGAATGATGCTGCGTTAATTGGCTCATTAAAGACGATGGTGAAGTTCATGGGTACTGAATTTGTCAATTCTGGCTGAGCATCAGCTCGTTTAAATGAGGTCACAAGTGGCGCAACATCATCATGAGTATAAACAACTAGATTCGTACAGTCTGAGACGTTGCCGTATGGATCAACGCCCTTGGCATAAATTGTCGTAGATGTGTTCGATAATAGCGACGTGGTGGTGATTTCTTGGCTACCACCCGAACCCAGCAAAGTAGCCGCCGAAACCGCTGCAGAACAGCTATTTTCCCGATAGAGTGTCACTGTTGCAGCTTCGGAGAGTGACATGGTCACTTTAGGAGTCTGACTAAAGCCTGGCGACACAGGAGAGATAGAACTGTATGTGATGATCGGAGCTGTTGTATCAATTATGATCGCTTTGGCGACGGCAAGGCTGTTGACACCAACCGCTAGCAACCCGAGGTTCGCGTTGTTACCGGAGATATCCTTTATAGTGCCGCCATTAAGCGCCAGAGAATTCGTGGAGAGATAATCCAAATCGGCTGAATTCTCTCCAGCTGCCACTACGTAGGTGAACGATAGGGAACTACCTCCAGATCCGTTGACATAACTGGCTATGCCATTCACGCCACCGGTGGCCAAAGTCAACTGTGGCACACCGGTCACATAGACACTTTCAGAGAAACCAAGAGTGATATTGATAGACTGCCCAACGCCATAAGTGCCATTAGCAGTCGTTGATGAAACAGAGGATACAGTTGGAGCGGCTCCGTCATGGGTGTATGTTGTCAGCGCTGTACATGCCCCAACATTTCCTGCGATGTCGGTCGCTCGTCCAAATATGGATGTCGTTGTATTCGATGCGAGCATGGTTGTGACAATGCCATTAGCACCATTAGTACCAGCGGCAGGAGCAGATATCGCTGTTGAACATGTTGAATCAGAGTAAACCTGCACATTAGAAGCAGCCTCTGATAGGTTCACTCCAACTGTCGGAGTTAAGCTTGCCCCGGGCGAGACTGGCAGGACAGATGTGTAGGATACGCTTGGAGCGGTTGTATCGATAACTATTCCTTTACCGACAGCAAGACTGCCTAACCCGCCTGGACTTGCAAGTATAAGATTCGCGTTATTACCAACAGCATCTTTAATGGTACCGCCGTTGAGGCCCAGAGCAGATGTGGACGCATAATCAAGATCAGCGGCCGTATCACCTGGAGACACCGTATAGTTAAAGGTCAAAACGGTACTACCAGATCCACTTGTATAGTTGACGACTGAATCAACTGCGCCAGTTTCCAGGGTGATTTGTGGACTACCGGTTACAGTGACAGGCTTGGTGAACATTACTTGGACTGGAACAACCTGTCCCACTTTGTAGTGACCGTCAGCAAGGCTTGCGGAGACTCCAGACACAGCCGGTGCAATACTGTCATTGGTATAGGTCACCAGGTTTGTACATGCAGAGACGTTGCCAGCTGGATCTACGGCTTGACCGTAGATGGTGGTACCAGCATTTGTATTCACTACACTGCTAACAGTTATGCCTGGCGTCGCAAACACTGTATTAGCTACAGGCGAAGACTTAGCCGTTGAACAGCTATCGTCATAGTAAAGTGTAACAGTTGACGCCTCAGATACGGATCCAAATACCGTCGGCGTCAAGGTCGCCCCAGTTAATCCAGGACTTAGCGACGAGTATGTCAGCGTCGGCGCAACAATGTCATAGGTAACTGTATTATCAATCCTGCTAGAAGAACCATTTTCATTACCAAATTCGTCAACCACAGTGTTAGCCGCAATCGTTGGAATCACTGTCCCTGAGCCACCAGAGATGGCCGTTGCTTGAAGGTTCCAGTTGATATTGTCGGCTGTATTCAACGTCCATGTAATTCCCGTCGCCGTTCCGGTTTGGACAATGTCATTTATTGCGAAGCTTGACGCTCCGACGGCACTCGAAAATACAACCGTGAAATTAAGTGGCAGGGTGTTAATTGGGTCAACTTGACCACCCGCTTGATTGACACTGACTGTAAATGTCGCGGCAGCGAAGTTAACCGTCTGTGTTGCGTCGGAAAGACTTGCATTTGCATTACCTGCAATATCGGTGACTCCACCAGCGGCAAGCCTTGGAACGATCGTACCATTATTGCCAGAGTTAGCAATGATCGTAAACGTTGTGCTATTAACCTGCGTCACGTCCCATAGCACGCTCGTGGCGGTACCAGCGTTGCTAATATCACCGACCGTAAACGATGTGGCGTTAATTGGCTCACTGAAGGTCAGGGTAAAGCTGGCTGGTAAGCTATTTGTTGATGCAATCTGACCAGCCGCTCTGACAAACGAGCTGACAGTTGGAGCCACATTATCGTGGGTGTAAACCACCATACTCGTACATGCTGAAGTGTTAGCATAAGCAGCAACAGCCCTCGCGTAGATGGTAGTCGCAGTGTTCACTGATAATGTTGATGTGGTCACCGTCTGACCAGCAGATGCCAATACTGCAGTTGGAGCAGAGATCGATGTACCACAGGTGTTATCACTATACAGAGTGACAGTAGACGCCTCAGTCAGCGTCATCGTCACCGTCGGCGTACGAGACATGCCAGGTGTTGCAGGTGATATGGACTGGTACGTGATCACCGGAGGAGCTGTCAGGATCTGAATTGCTTTTTGACCAGCGAGGCTTGAACCACTGCCGAGAGCGGCAAGTTCAAGATTGGCGTTATTGCCAGCCAGGTCTTTGACCGTAGCTGAGGCTGCAGTTAGAGCACTAGTTGATTGATAGTCAAGATCACTAGAGCTGTCGTTAAGAGCAATGACGTAGTTGAAAGTTAAAGTCGCTGTGCCAGAGCCTGAAACATAGTTAGCAACCGTATCCACAGCGCCTGTTTCAAGGGTGATCTGTGGTGTGCCGCCCACAACAAAGACCGGCTCTGTGAAGGATACAGTGACGGGGACCGTCTGACCAACTCGGTAGCTTCCATTAGCAGCTGTTGAGCTGACCGATGAGACGGTCGGTGCCATGTTGTCGTGGGTGTAGCTCGTCATCGACGAGCAGCTTGAGACGTTACCAGCTGCATCCGTAGCCTGGACAAAGATCGTTGTGGTTGCGTTGGCTGTCAGTGAATCTGTCGTAATGATATTCACGCCAGCCGTAGCAGGGAGTCCTGAGGCCGAAATCGGCTCAGAACAAACCGAGTCTTTATATAGACGAACATTGGCCACCGCCTCAGAAAGATTAATGCCCAACTGCGGCGTCTGGCTCATGCCAGGAGAGGCCGGGTTAATTGATGAATACGCAATCGAAGGCGCCGTCGTATCGATGATCAAAGCTTTGCTAGCACTCAAGCTTCCGCTCGCTCCAGGCGCCGGTAGACTTAGGACGGCGTTATTTCCAAGTGAGTCTTTAATGGTTCCGCCGCTTAACACCAATGAATTCGCTGCCACATAATCAAGATCCGCAGCAGCGTCACCTGGTGCCACAACATATTCAAACATCAGAGTATTGCTACCTGAGCCGCTTGTGTAGTTTACCGTCGTGTTGGAACCGCCTGTTGCAAGTGTAATCGTAGGTATTCCAGTAACCACAACTTGCTTGGAGAAGGTCACAGTGACAGGAACACTCTGACCAACCTTATAGCTACCGTTTCCAAGAGCAGACGAGACCGCCGTCACCAGCGGCTGGACGGTGTCGTTCGTATAGGTCATTAAGTTTGCACAAACTGATGCATTACCCACCACATCAACGGCTTTGGCGTAGATTGCTGTCGTTGAATTCGTGTTAACGTTACCCGTCAATGTAATACCTGGGCTTACGAATGCAACATTTGACGTCGGATTTGATTTCGCAGTCGCACAATTTGAATCGAAATATAAAGTGACGGTCGATAGCTCCGAGGAAGTACCGAACAACGTTGGCGTCAGGGTGGCGCCAGGATTTGATGGAATCACCGACGTGAAAGCAAGCGTCGGAACTGTCACATCGTAGTTGATTGTATTATCTGTGGCAGTTGACGCGGCATTACCGTTTCCAAAAGTGTCGCTAACTGAATTTGCAGCAATCGACGGAATGACTGTCCCAGAGCCACCACTGACCGCTGTCGCGGTCAAATTCCAGGTGATATCATCTACGGTCGTTAGGTTCCAGGTTACACCAGTAGCAGTGCCATTTTGCACAATGTCATTCGTCGTAAAGCTTCCGCTTCCGACCGCTCTTGAGAATACGACGGTAAAATTCAGCGGCAATCCGTTGGTTGGATCTGCCTGTCCAGCCGCCTGATTGATGGCAACTGTATATGCGGCGGTTGTATAACCGACACTTTCAGACGCATCGAAGTTTGCATTGTTTGCGTTTCCAGCAATGTCATTGACACCGCCGCTTTGCACTCTTGGAATCAAGGTGCCATTACCAGAGGCTGTCGCGGCAACAGTGAAAACTGTGCTACTAACTGGTGTCACCGTCCATGTCACACCAGTAGCTGTGCCATTGTTACCGATATCAGACGCAGTAAATGAGGCACTGTTAACAGGCTCATTAAAGGTGACAGTGAAGTTTATTGGCAGTGAATTTGTCAGGCTTGGCTGACCTGCGGCACGAACAAATGAACTAACCGTCGGAGCTACGCTATCATGGGTGTAGACCACCAGACTCGTACAAATTGACGAGTTATTTACCGGGTCAACCGCTTTAGCATAGATGGAGGTCGGTTCGTTTGCGGTTAACGACATTGTCGTTACCTGCTGGCCAGCACCCAAGACTACAGTAGTAGGCGCTGAAACTGCTGCCGTACAAGTGTTCTCGCGATAAAGAGTGACTGTAGCGGCCTCAGACAGAGTCATTGTAACAGTCGGCGTCTGGCTCATACCAGGCGTAGCTGGTGCAATCGTTCCGTAAGCCACAACTGGAGCAGTCGTATCGATAACGATCGCCTTCTGCCCAGCAAGACTTGAGCCGCCTCCCGTTGCTGGTAGCGTCAAATCAGCGTTGTTGCCCGAAATATCTTTGATCGATCCGCCGTTTAACCCTAGTGCTGAAGTTGAGGCATAGTCCAGATCGGCTGAATCCTCGGAAGCTGAAATCGTATAGTTAAAGGTTAGTGTGTTTGTTCCTGATCCGGATACATAATTGGCAAAGCTACTACCCGATCCCAAATTCAGAGTGATGCGAGGCGTGCCAATGACATAGATAACTTCGTTAAAGCTGGCGGTAACGGTAATAGTTTGACCAACGCCGTAAGTACCATTGGCTGTTATCGAAGTTACCGAACTGACTGTCGGATTGTTGCCATCATGGGTATATGTGGTCATCGCTAAGCAATTACCTGTGTTCCCGGCAATGTCGGTGGCCTTGGCAAATATGGACGTTGTACCATTGGCTGTTAAGTTTGTTGTCGTAAGGGCATTTGGACCAGCTACACCCGCCCCTGCTGCCGAAATCGGCGCCGAACAACTTGCATCAGAGAAGAGTC
>JBIJBX010000098.1:0-8707 GCA_044344995.1 Oligoflexales bacterium
GCTTCCCGCATCACAGGCGTACTTTTTAGTTCTTTGGCCAAAAGGTGGAGGACCACCTCTGAGTCTGTTTCGGACTGAAATTTATAGCCCTCTTTTATAAGCTGCTCTTTAAGGACGCGGTAATTTTCGATGATTCCATTATGAATAATAGCTAATCCACCACTAACATGGGGATGCGCGTTCTCAGTGGTAGGCGAGCCATGGGTTGCCCAGCGCGTATGGCCCATCCCTATAACACTCGTGGTGGGAAGCTTGGAAAGGTGCGGCTCGAGTCGAGCCAATTTACCATCACTTTTAACGGTGTAGACTTTCCCATCTGCCAAAGTCGCTATGCCGGCACTGTCATAGCCGCGATATTCCAGGCGCTGCAAGCCTTCAAAAATCACTTGCACGCACGATCTAGCACCAACAAACCCAACCACACCACACATTGAAAATTCCCCTCAGGTAAAACCCTTTAGTCGGGCGCACTATAAATGCAAGTTCGAATAGTTTGCTTGGGGCGAAATCAGCTCGCCCGCATTTAGATGACTATCAATCAATACGGCGTGTGGACCTACGCAAACACCGGCACCTAACGTCGTGCCCTCAATATAAGCGCCGTGGCCGACTACACAATTACGCGAGATGCGCGTTTTACCCACAAGGCAAGCACTCGGGTAAATCCTCGCATCTGGCTCGATCGCCACATCAGCTTCAATATAAATTGTTTCAGGTAAATGAAATGTAACGCCGTGTCCCATGAGCTCCTGGATTTTGCGGCGCATCATCGCGCGTTCAAGCTGCTCCAACTGTGAACGATCGTTGACGCCAGCGAACTCAGCTTCAGAATCAGTCTGGAACGCAAAAGCCGGCTCACCTGCCACGGCTGAGGCCGCAAAAATATCAGTTAAGTAATATTCGCCTTGAGCATTATTGGGCGTCAGACCGCCCAACAGTTTATACAACCAAGAAACCTCGGCGAAGATAATGCCACTGTTGCAAAGTTTTATTTTTTTGATGTCCGAATCGGCGTCGCGCTCCTCAATGATCTTCGTAACCGCGCCATCAGCTCCGGTGACAATTCGGCCGTAGCCTTTGGGCTCTTTAACATTCATGCCGAGTACCGCAAGTTTTTTGCTCGCACGTAAACTCGCCCCGATAAAATCGCGAATGGTTTGCGCATTGATGCCAGGCGTGTCACCTGCACAAATCAGCACCCAATCCGCTGCGGATGGCGAACCTCGCAAAAGCTGACTGTCAGACCATGAGGGAGAAACGGCTTGTGTGTATGCTTTAGTGGCTGCGGCAACTGCGTCACCCGTGCCACGCTGTGTTTTTTGTACTGCAACCCGAACCTCCGGATGCGCGTCAAGTAATTCGGAGAAGGATTTTGTGTCTGGCGACAAGATCAGGGTGACGTCCGTTGCGCCTGCTTTTTTAACGACATCCATGACCCATTTCACCATGGGTTGGCCCATGACTGGATGGAGGACTTTCGGCACTGCGCTTTTCATTCTTGTTCCCTTGCCTGCCGCGAGAACCAGGGCGGAAATTGTGTGGCTTGGGGAAGGCGGCTTTACCTGAGTCATATTATGATTTCCATGGGCTTTGAAGTAATTTCACTTGCAAATTACACAGTTTAGCCCTTTTACTTGGGATGGTCACAGTTTTTTTGTTAGACTGAGCCCCCGTAATAGGGTTTAGCCTAATTGGCCCCATTCATAAGGAACATATTTTCGTGGGACTATTTGATTTTATTAAGAATCTCAGGGGCAATCCAGACGCCAGAATTCAAAAGGCGAGTGACTTGGCGCGTAATCCCAAGGCCATCCGGGAGGATCGCTGGGCTGCTATTGAGCTACTCGCCGACGATGTTTCGGACGCTGAAAAAGCCGTGGGCGGACTTCTGCCGCGTTTTGAATTTAGTTTGGAGCATGGCATTGCCGACACGCGAGAAAAAGAAAAAGCCATGGCGGGCATCATTCGTCACGGCGAAGCGGCGTTACCGTTGGTTTTAAACCATTTGAAACAAACCACTCGCATCGCTTGGCCCATCAAAATTGTCAAATCCTTGGGGCGCGGCGAGGAACACGTTGTCAATTGCTTGTTGGATACGCTTGACTATGCTGATGTCTCATTCGATCAGGCCAGAACAGATAAAAACTATGACATCCTTTGTCATCTCGCCGATTATAAACGAGCGGGCCTGAAGGATCGAATCATACATTTTTTGGCTGATCCCGATGAACGCGTGCGTTATGCGGTAGCTGAAGTCCTTATGGAGCAGGATTTAGCCGAGGTGGGTGACGTCCTTGAAAACCTGATGCGTGACGAAAACCCCGACAATTCAAGAATCCGCCAAACGGTTATTCGAAAGTATCTTGAGCATAATTGGACTGTGCAAAAGCCGGAATCATTCCCCAATCGGCACGTGATCGGCCCCGTTTTTTTGAATGAGCACAATCGTTTAATCGTCTCAAACGGAGCACCGGCAAACTAAGCACTACCAACAGCAGCGTTCAAAATCAGGCTACGCGACTATAAGGTATGACGACCCGTGAATGAATTTACCGAGATTGATCCCAAAAAACTTTGTCAGGTGGAAATACACGCTACGCGCCTAGAAGTTAGTCGCACGTTTTACGAAGAAGTTTTTGGTTGGAAGGCCGTACCAGCTGAGATCCACAATTATCTTGTTCTGGACGTTCCAGAGGATTGTCCATTTGGCATTAGCATTGTACCGTCAATGGGTGCCAAGCAATCATCCGGCCAAATTATCCTTTATTTCGAGGTTCAAAAAGCGGCTGAAATCGCTGAAAAAGCTGTTCATTTTGGCGGCTCGAAAAAATTTGGCCCAACCCGCCTTCCTGCCTATGGACAAATCTGGCAGATAACTGATCCAGATGGGCACCGCTTCGGTCTATTCGAAAAGCAGTCTTCAAGCTTAAAACGTGGCGTGTCGGCAAAATAATTTATTTCATGCTAACGATGCGGCGCTCTATGGCCGGATGAATTCTAGCGAGCAACTCATAGTGTATGGTTTGTGACCATGCAGCGACGTCTGAGGCGCCGATAAACTCGGACAAGTCCTGGCCGATCAAGGTCACAATATCCCCGACCTCAACCGACTGGGGCGCGTGAGTGATATCGACCATCATCATGTTCATGCAGATTCTACCCACAATTGGGCAGCGGTTACCCTTGATCAGAACATACGCCTGACTTCCTGAGGCCATTCGAGGATAGCCCTCAAAGTATCCCACCGGTAAAACCGCCACGCGCATATCATGACCAGCACGATAAGTGCAGCCGTAACCAATATATTGGCCCTGCGCCACATTATTGATGCTTGTTATTTTAGTGCGCCATGCCAGCGCTGGCTTGATATCAACCAGTTGCCCATGTAGTTGTTTGTAGGAAATTTTCGTGGCCTGACTCGGCCAGAAACCATAGAGGGAAATACCCACTCGATTTAGATCAAAGCGACTCTCATCAAGAATCAAAGCCGAGGCAGATGATGCCGCGTGCGCCATTAGTTTGAAATTTCTTGCGATGAACTCTGTTCTGGCACTTAAAAATCGACGCATCTGTAGCTTTGCATATTCATGTTCAGTCACATCTTCCACGTTTGAAAAATGCATGCAGATTCCACGAACCTGTGTTTTATGAGCCATTAATTTTTCAGCGACGTCGGCGGCGTCCTCAGGCCTAAAGCCCTGACGGCTCATGCCCGTGTCAAACTCAATATGCAAGTCGGGTTTGGATGCCGCGGCAAGCCAGGCACTCAGTCCTTCCTTGTGCCCCAAAAACAATTCCAGCCTTTGTCGCGATGCTTCGGTCATTTGCTCAGGTACAAATGGGCCTACGACCATAATTCGACCTTGAAATCCGAGGGCCCGAAGCTCCGCGCCTTCTTCAACATAGTTGACGGCAATCCACTGCGGAGATTCCTTTTTCAAAATCTCATAAACCTGTGCCAGCCCGTGTCCATAAGCATTGCTCTTGAGAACAATCACTAGCTTATCCGGCCCAACAACCTGGGAAAATATGCGGAAATTCTGGCGCAAGTTATCAGGATTTAACTCAATCCAATTGATCATAGGCTTCCTACTTTGCCATGAACGATTAATTTGTCGTTCATTAAAGCTATTGTATCAATTGAGAACGGTTCCGAAAACTCTCAAGCCGAAGACGCGCGGGATTGCTCCCCGCGATGGCGCTACCAGCGGCGCTCTCAGTTCACGCACATGTTTTGATTGATTAATCGCACACACCGACTGGGGCGTGCCCACCAGAACGCCCACGGCAACATTCCCATAGGCATCGTTTCCAGCCAGTAAGCCCAACGCGTCACTGCAGTGCAGGCCTTGGGCTGTCACCGTTAACTGATCACCTTGACCCTCACGGACCAAGTCAATGGAGTTGGCAGATAGAATTCCATAGTTAAAATCAAACTTTTTGCCGATGGCTAATAAGGTGGTTTGAGCTGCCGGTTCAAGACGGTGATGTTTAGAAGCCATCAATCCCGGTAGAATGTACTGCTCATCTATATTCTTTTTGCCGGAGCAGGCGACCGATGGCATGACAGCCGTAACAACGGCGACATCCCTGCCCTGGGGACCAATAAAAAGTAAACCGACGTACCGTTCACGGCAGTTTCTTTGCCAAGTGACCATTAAGTGCCCACTTGCGGACCGCACCACTGCTCGTGGCGACACCAACCTGGTAAAGTATGATGTCTCAATTTTACCCGGTCGCTCAGCCACGGTAAGGGATCCGATTGGTAAATGTACTCCTGCGATGGTTGTATGTCTGATCTCACGTGCACACTGGGGGTGCAAAGATTGAGGCGCGTCGTCTTTTGGAAGTCTTGCCAGCGAGATTTCAATTTTGGGTATTTTATTTTCAATTAATGGCTTTAGGATAACCCCGGCGAGGGTTTGACAGGAACTTTGCCAACCCAAGACGACGGAGTGTTCTCTAATTCCCACATCCATGGCCTCTTCCAAGACAACGCGCTTGGGCTCGCGAAGTTTGATCGGGCGCACCCGGGCTCCTGGTCGAATGGGCAAGGCAAAACTGATCTCCGTAGGCAGTGACGAACAAAATGCTTCACTACGATCCACCACCACGGCCACTTCAACCGTCACGCCTTTGATTTTGGCGGTTGCGCCTGTGGCGGCCTCGACCTTAGCTTGTTGTGTGTTGGTTCCCCGCTCACGGATAAGAACTCCGCGAAACGACTCTCCGCATGCCAGGTTATAGGACGCAAGCACCGACCAATTTGAAGCGGACCCAATGCCAGCGACTGGTTGACTGGACAAAATTCTGACTGGTTTCATAAAAGCTATACGACTGGGGGATTTCCTCGCCGCCTCCGCCACGGGATTGGGCAGCGGCCAAAGAATTAGAAGCATCAAAGTTTGGACAAGCTGTCGCATTACCACCGGTGTCCTTGAAATGAATCCAGGCTTCAGGCTTTTCATAAAACAAATTATTAAAAAGACGCCGAATTCTATGGGTTTTATAATAAAATGTCAATATAATAAGAGATTTATTTGTTCAGGCTTGAACTTCGAACGTCTCTGGCTAACTGCCTGAAATTGGGCTAGAAATGCTCCTCAAACAGATGGTTGCATACAAGTCACCTCTCTGGTAAAGTCCAGCGCTCAACCGACGTGTAAACTGTTAACCTGCTGAATTGACACGTCTTTTAAACAACTGGAGTTTCACACTATGAAACGTACTTTTCAACCTCACAACAAACGTCGTGTTCGTACTCATGGATTTCGTGCGCGCATGAAAACCGCATCTGGTCGCGCTGTACTTGCTCTCCGTCGCGCAAAAGGTCGAAAGAAAATCGCCGTTACCGCTTACGAGAAGTGATTCGTCTTAGAATCTTCAAGCCTTGTATCTGCATATTCGTCTGAGTCTTTGTCGTTCTTCTTGCAGAAGCTTCGACATCCCTGCTGAATTACTTATCAGACACGATGTGTTTGGACAGTGGGCACGATCACTCAACACCTATTAAGGAAGGCGGACTACTATCATGGCTCGCTTTACGAAATCACAGCGACTGCTCAGCAGCCGGGAATTTGATCGAGTGCTCTCAGGTTCCAACACCAAAGTGGTGTGCACGGATTTCGTGCTGCTCGCATCTGACAAAGATGAAGCTCGTCCATCCAGATTAGGTTTAATCGTAAGTGGCAAGGTTGGTAACGCAGTTGTTAGAAACCGCGTGAAACGCTCCATCAGAAGCGTTTTCCAGACCAGTCTCGGGGCGGAAACGGCCCTCATGGGCAGAGATTTGGTAGTTATTGCAAGACCGTCGCTCGTGGACGGCAAAGGGCACGTGAAGGCTAATATTCAAGACCGGCTCCAACAATGTGCAAATCGTTTGCTGACCAAACTAGGCTAACTGAATGGACTTAGGCTTAGAGCCTTAAGGAAAATATTAGATTGATTAAATCGATTCTGAAATTACTAGTGCAACTTTATCAGGTGTCTTTGTCACCTGTGCTAGCAGCCCTAGGCGCGGAATGCAGGTTTTTTCCATCTTGCTCAAGGTACGCCTGCACCTGTTTAGAACAAGACAATCTTACTGAGGCCTTAACAAAAATCTCAAGCCGGCTGATTAAATGCGGGCCGTGGCATCCTGGTGGAGTGGATTTACCGTGAAAACACAAGATAAAGATTTCAGCACCAACCGGGGCACATTTGTCGCGATCGCTCTCTGTATCGCCTTATACCTTGCTTGGAACCAGTATCTTACAAATAAGTACCCAGGTTTTGGTCGACAAAAAGAAACGCCAACCGCAACAACCAGTTCAGCAACCCAAACCACTCAAGAAACTCCAACAAGTACCGCCGCCACCGCGGCTGTAAAATCTGAAACGGCCGACAAAATTGCTTTAAGTCAGGTCCGCAAACTTTCGGCCTCTGAGCTCACCTACGACACACCGGACGCGACATTTAGCTTATCCCAAGAGCTGGGTTCCTTGGCCTCGGTTAAATTAAAGCGCTACAAGGACTCCAACCAAAAAGACAGCAAAGCAGTTGACCTGTTGGCGCGACCGGCTGCAATCCAAGCATTCCCCGGCGCAGCCCCCCAGCGTAGTTTAGCTTTGCCATTTTCAGCAGAAAAAATTCCAACTGGATTCACTTTTTCTCGTGAAGAAAACAATTGGGAAATCACTCAAACGTGGACTCTGCCTGCGCAAGGTTATGCCGGCAAACTTGAACTTTCCTTTACAAACAAGGCAAAGGAAGCGCGTCCACTTTTTGCCTCGGTTCTGACGGAAGTCGGCGCTGACATTGAAACGACTAAAAGCTCCTTTCTGGCACCTGCGACGCCCGGAGAGCAGCCTCGGTTTTTAACTCAGATTGATGGCACTGATGACTTCACCAACCTTGAGGACTTCTGCAAAGATCAGCGTCTAGAAGTTGTCGAAAAAAATCGTAAACTTGATTTTTTTGGAATTGACACACACTACTTCGCTTTTGCTCTGTTACCCAAAGCTGCCGCCACCTACAGGACAGCCTTTTCAGGCCATGGCGCTCCACCGTCAAAACTCTGCGAGATCAGCACGCTCGCTAGCAGTGACCTCGGCGTCGTGCAGCCGCAAGGCGGAGCTAAAATCACCTACGATGTTTGGTTTGGGCCCAAAGAAGTTGAACTACTGACCGCTTTTGATCCTCGTCTAAAAACAACGCTGGGGCTTGGCTGGCTTGACATGATTGCGCACCCCTTGCTCTTAGCCATTAAGGGTCTTTACAAATTCACCGGCAATTACGGTTTCGCGATTATTTTACTAACTGTGCTACTTAAGGTGTTATTTTTTCCTCTCACCAAACAAGCTGCCCACAGTGCCGCCAAAATGAAAAAGCTGAATCCTGAGATGAGCAAAATCCGGGAGCGCTATAAAAACGACAATCAAAAAATGCAAATGGAGCTTATGAAATTCATGAGCGCGCACAAAATAAACCCCATGAAAGGCTGTCTGCCTATTCTCCCCACGATCCCGGTATTCTTCGCGCTGTTTAGGGTTTTATCCGCATCCATCGATTTGCGACATGCGCCGTTTTTCGCTTGGATTACGGACCTATCTGCCAAGGATCCGTATCTTGTCACTCCAATCATTTTGACGGTCTTCATGTTCGTCCAGCAGAAGATGACGCCAATGACCGGGATTGATAAAGCCCAAGAACGTATTTTAATGTTTATGCCTGTGGTTTTTGGGGTCATGATGATCACGCTCCCTTCAGGCTTAGTTCTCTATATGCTGACAAACACCATCGTATCAATTGGTCAGCAGCAGTATCTCAATCGGAAATTCGCGAACGTCTAAAAGGTTCGCATTCAAACCAGATAAAAGTGTGTAACGAAAACAGGAGTCACAAAATGAACACAAACCGCAACCGTCAACCAATCAGAATCGAGGCAAAATCGGTCGAGCAAGCATTAACTTTAGCTTGTGTAAAACTGAACCTCTCTAAAGAAGACCTCGAATACAAAGTGCTGAAAGAGCCAAAACAAGGGCTTGTCAGTTTCTTCATGGGTGCCAAAGCCGAAATCGAAGTCTGGCCGCGCTCCCAATCCCACCGTGGACAACGCTCTGACCGTAAAGGCGCGGAACACGGCCGCGATGCCGGCAGAAGTGGCGGACGTCCGTCCGACAATCGAGACCGTCGTCAAAACGCGAAAGCCTCTGGTAAAGACCGAATG
>JBIJBX010000126.1:0-7179 GCA_044344995.1 Oligoflexales bacterium
AACGCCTCAGCTATTGGTGTTGACCTGGCGAGGGGCGTCGTTTTCTCAGGTGAAGATGGCGGCGATGAAGTTTTTGCAACAACTAACCTCGACAAGACAGGCGAGTCCTTTGAAAATGAATTTGCCATCGGCAATACGGTGCGCTCGATCATACGGGTACCGGGAGATGGTCGAGGCGGTGTGGCCCGACTCTATAGTCCATTTAATTTTAAGGCGGAGTTAAAAGACTCAGCCATGCCGGCGTCGGCTCGTGTTGAGGTGGGTGACAAACCGACGGTGACTCCAGAATCCACATCTGGCCCAGCAAACTCGCAATTACTTCCAGGACTGCGTACTGGGGGTGACTTGGCGAAAGAGACGCAGGAAGTTTTGGACGATAATGGTCGAGTTATAAAGAACGAGAAGGGCCAAGGTGCCCAAGACTCAACGAGTGGGTCCCAAAATGACGATCCAGGTGTTGATGTCAATGGCCAATCAAAGCCTGAAAGCGATAAAAATCAGAAGTCTGACAGTGGCGATCTTTGGTGATTGCCCTTGTCTGACGATGGTTTTTCTGTCACAACTTCGTCTCAGAAGATTTCTAGTAAATTTTTGAGCCGGAGTGCAAAATGGGAAATGATCTTCGACGTTTAACATCCCTTATTAGAACGATTCCCGACTTCCCAAAGCCTGGCATCATGTTCAGAGATATCACCACCTTAATCCTTGATCCTTGGGGATTTCGTAAATCTGTCGAGCTTCTAGCCGACGCCGCGTTTAAGCTGAAACCTCAGAAGATTATTGGAATTGAATCCAGGGGCTTCGTATTTGGCGCGGCCGTAGCAGATCGACTGGATTGTGGTTTGGTGCTTGCTAGAAAAAAAGGAAAACTTCCGGGTCCAACTCACGAAGTGAACTATGATTTAGAATATGGTTCAGACTGTGTGCAAATTCATCAAGACGCAGTGAACTCTGGAGAGCGTTGTTTAGTGTTGGATGACTTGCTTGCCACAGGGGGCACTGCCGGTGCGACGGCGGCGCTGGCAGAAAAAATGGGCGCCCATGTTGTTGGTTGTCATTTTGTAATTAATCTTCCCGAATTGCGGGGGGCAGAAAAACTTGCTCGATATGATGTGAAGTGGCTCGTTGAGTTTTCTGGTCACTAATATGGGTGGCCAGTTTATGTCTATGATGAATTTTAGTTTTTTTGATTTTCTGCAGCTGGAACCAGTAATGCGCGGGTTAAAGGTTCTGCTGGCAATTATGCTTGGTTACTTGCTAGGGAAGTTTGCGGGTCGTGGGATTGAACGCGCGCTCTCGACGCGATTAGATGCGCACCAAGTTATGGTGTTTAAACGATTTGCTTTTTATTCAATTTTGATTTTGGCATCGCTTACCGGTCTTAATGAGGCAGGTGTAAACCTCAATGTGCTTGTTGGAGCGGCGGGGGTCGCATCGGTGGCAATTGGTTTTGCCAGCCAGACAACCATGTCGAATTTGGTGAGTGGCATATTTATTTTGCTTGAGCGTCCTTTCCTGATTGGTGACACCATTAAAGTTGGTAATACGATTGGGGAGGTTTCCTTAATGGGGCTCTTCTCTACCATACTTAAAACGCCTGAAAATATGATGGTGCGAATTCCTAATGAAATATTGATGAAGTCGGAAATCACCAACGTAACGCGCTATCCGATTCGTCGTCTTGAGCTATTCATTGGAGTGTCTTATGCCGTTGACATGGCGGACCTTCGTAGGATCATTCTAGGTTGTGTATCAGATTTAGAATTTATTAGAAAAACACCACCTGCCGAGGTGAATTTTAAAGCTTTTAGTGAGAGTGCGATTCAAGTCGTGGTTGGTTTTTGGGTTGAGAGGGAACGCGCAACTGAGGCCTTCACGCTATTGGCTGAAGCTTTAAAAAGAACACTTGATGCAGCAAAGATTGAGATCCCAGCGCCGCAGCGTGGGATAAGCTTTGGTTCGGAGCAAAGCCTAAGGGTCCAAGTTGTTTCGACAAAAAGCCAAACATTGTGAAGTTCGAAAAAAACAAGATTTTCAAAGCATATCCTCAGGATAAACGGGCCTTTAGAGTCGCGGTAGAATGCCGAGACGCTTTAAGGGCTTCTTCCAGGAAATCATCTATTTGCGTGGCGCTTGTAATGTTTCAAAATCCACTTTTTTTAATTATTTTGTTCAGCATGCTTCTAGCGGGCAATTTGCGGGCCGCGCCTGGATCCTCAACTCTGGCTGGTTCCAAAGCTACCTTGAGCGAAAAATCCAATTCTCATCTTGATCTAGTTGTGACGCAAACGGGATTTTCCGCATCCGAATATGTCTCGGAAAAGGAACTTAAGTTCCAGAATGTTTGCTCTGAGTTTGCGAAATTTCTTACGAATAATCGTGGTCTCTGGGGGACAGGTCCATTCAGAAAAGTGGTTTGTTCACCAGATGGAGCAGCCGTTCCCAAGTCACCGCGATCATGGCGACTCGAAATAACCGGCGACTCAGCTAATAAAAAGTTCGATATGTTTTTCATCGATGCACTTGGTGCTTCACAGCTGGAGTCGACTTTGTCACTAGAGACAGAGCTAACGCCTACCGCGCTTTTATCCGTAAAGCGAACGCGCGCGATGATCGCGGCAGTTCTAACTCTAGGGATGCCATTTCGTTCAATAGTGAAGAAAACAGCGATTAACCAGGATAGCACTTTTAAATTACAAGGGTTTCAATTATCAGATTTACCACCTCCAGAGACTTCCTTGCAGATTTTTTCTCTCAATAGGACGCGAGGCCTTTGGCTGCCAAAAGTAGTTGGCACAGCAGAAATTAATCAGGATGCGGGAGTACCATTAAGCTATAAAGTCTCACTTTTTGATCCAACGGTTGGCGGCAATGGACGAGGTAAATTGGCAAAAGGGATCTATTATCTGCAGCAGAGCGAAAATCGCGACGAAGAGCGCTCGCGAGTCGAATCAGCTTTAAAGCAGGACTTAAGTGGTTTCCTCAAAAAATTAGTCACTTTCGCTAGGGCCGTATACATCGGTGGACGTTATGGGCAGCCCCTAGGTCGTTCCAAAGGAGTTTTGTCACAAGCAGCTACGGTCGGTGTTTTTGGTGAGTTCCGTGGTGGGTTATTCCAGGGCATCAAGTTTAATTATGATGCGATTCCGCTGCAGGAAACGGTAATTGAATCGGCAGAGCAGAAGTTTAGTTGGTCACGTACACAGCTCGGCTATGGTTTCGGGCGTCGTTTTAACAATCTTTTATTCAATTGGATTGATCTCACGCCCAAGATTGGTGTGACCAGTATGGAGTATTCGCAGGGTGGCTCTGATTTGACAGGTGATCTAGGCTTTGAGTTTAAGTTGCAAAAAGCTCCAACTCTCGGCGCAGAGATTGGGATTGAAAAAAGAACGCCCTATTTTCTGGCTCGTCTTTGGTCATCTGGAAGTTATAGCGTAGGAATTTTGCAAAAAGATAAAAAATATAAGAGCTCGAGTGTTCGCGTAGGCTTTGATGTCTACCGAGATCTATTCGCGTTGGGCTCGATCAAAGTTGCATTGCTTGGGTTCGGGGCAGGTGATGCATCAACATTCACGCGCTCAGTCACCGATGCGGAGATTGAAGCAGATCCCAATATGGTCACCAACCTAAAATACCAAAGCGTCTATGCTGGCGGCGGTCTAACCTTGACTTGGTAATAGGACCGCCTTCGAATCAGCTCTTAAATCAAGGGCAGCTTACGCGGCCCAAGCTATATCGTACGTCCCCGCCGCTGTAACGGTAGCAGAATCCTGATGTTCTATTGCGACAGACACCACTGCCGCCGGCACGGATCTGGCTATAATTCCCATTGCAATCAAGTATTGTGCTGGGCTTAGGGGTTGGAGTCACTCCTGGTGTCGCTCCTGGTGCTGCGGCCCCGGGAGAGCCAGAAGCAGCGCAGTTGGTGCGGCCTTCGCTGTAGCGCACGTCCCCACCGGAATAACGGTAGCAGAAGCCTGAAGAACTGTTTTGACAAACGCCCTGCCCACCTTGACGAATTTTCACATAGTCGCGATTACAGTCTAATAATTTGCCGCCTCCTGGTGCTGGAGAAGGTAGAGGTTTTGGTGTTGGATTCGGCGCCGGCTGAGGATCCGGTGTACCAGGAACATCTGGCTCTACCTGAGGTGCCGGTGGTGGTACTTCGTCGTTGTTGGATGGTATGGGTGGCGTGACAGGGGTATCCGAATCTCCACCATTAACAGTAGTATCTGTCGCAGTAATAGACTCGGTGCCTGCACTGAATCCTAGAATGTAAACACCGCTTGCCGCAAGCTTTGTGAGCCAAGCACTGACTGCAGGTGCGCGAACACTTTCATAGTGACCCACATTTCGGTTGTTCGGCCCTGTGTTCACGCTGCTTGAGACGCCTTGTACCCTGGATTTAATTAGCATCGGACCACCAGAGTCCCCCTGGGAGTTGGTCACATCAATGCCAGTGCCCTTACCCTCGTTCCCAGACGGCTCCATCAAACCGACAAAATCAACACGACCTCGATAATCGATTGCGGATACTTTGTTGGTGCCTTGGCGTTTTGTACCAGAGCCTTTTTGGGTTAGGTGATTAATATTGCCGTAGCCAATGATCGTGAGCGGGTCCCCAACTTGGGCTTGAGTCAACGCGACCGGTATATAAAACGGAGAGGCTTTCTCCTTGAAAACCGCAACCGCGATGTCATAACAATTACCGCAATCCGGGGTATATGTTGGGTGAGAAATGACCCTGATGGCGCGCTGGCCAGTGCCTGTACCATCGACTACGGAAAGTCTGTTTGGTGATCGATCGGCTCCCTCGACGCAATGAGCGGCAGTCAGCAAAACACGGTCACTAACCCAAGTGGCGGTGCACATCGCCGATCTATTGCCTTGTTCGAATGCTATGCGAACCACTGCAGGAAAACCGTTTGCGGATATATCTGTTCCATTGACAACTTTTACGCGTGACTCGTTTTCAGCTCTAGATTTGCAGGCACTGATGGGCAAAGTAAAAATTGGCGCCAGGATAAAAAAAGACGCGAGTATTTTGCTATGTAATCGGCGCATCAGGACCTCCGAGATTAACGCATGGCAATTGGGTCGATTTATTGCAATCTATATTCTAAACGATTTATTGGCATATAATCATCCAAGGGGTGATGTATCGGCCACCTTTGGGTCAACCTTAAATAAATCCTAATTAATTTTTAATATTAGCTAGTTAACCTTCTAGTTGTGGGGCTATCAGTTGGTTTAATCATGCTATTTTTAGAAAGCCGTCCAATCAGCCAGCCGGTTCTCGTCGTTCATGTTTGATATTGATGATTTTATAAAATACTAGTAATTTCAGCTTGTTGAATTCGTTTCGTGGCCCGCAAATAGGCCCGAAATTTAATCTGTCAGGTTAGATTACTTTATTTACTTTGAGCACAGAGCATCCCATTTTCCATGAAACTTGTAAAAACCGCAGCAGCAGTCATCAACCAAACACCATTTGATTGGACGGGTAATGTTAATCGACTGCGAGAGTTATTGGTCGAGGCTAAATCAAAAGAGATCTCGGTCTTATGTTTGCCAGAATTAAGCATAAGCGGTTACGGATGCGAGGACGCATTTTATATGCCTCATCTGTGCGAAACCGCGATCTCGTGTTTGGAAAAACTATTGCCATTCACCAAAGGCATGATTGTGGGCTTAGGTTTGCCTTACCTGCACCGAGGCGCCCTTTTCAACACCATCGCAGTAGTAGTTGATGGGCGGTTGACCGCATTAGTGCCAAAAAAGCTTTTGGCTGGTGACGGAGTACACTATGAGCCACGATGGTTTAAAGCCTGGCCATCTGGCGTTGTAGAAAAGACCCAAATTCTCGATCAGGAAATACCCATCGGAGATCTTTTTCTAGACTGTGGTGGAGTTAAACTCGGGTTTGAAATCTGCGAAGAAGCATGGGCAGCAAATCGACCAGGAGCCAATTTAGCAAGACTTGGCGTCGATATTGTCATGAATCCAAGCGCAAGTCATTTTGCTTTCGGAAAAAGGCAGGTGAGGGAGCGTTTTGTTTCGGAAGGATCAAGGGCATTCAATGTCGCCTACCTTTACTCAAATCTACTGGGCAATGAAAGTGGACGCATTATTTTTGACGGTGGCGCCTTGATTGCGAGTGAAGGCTCGATTGTGGTGCGAGGCCCACGCTTTAGCTACAAAGATTTTGAAATCAGTGAATCTGTCGTGGATGTTGAAGTGAATCGAATGATGCGTGCCCGTACCGGTTCGTTTCAACCCCTTGTTGGTGACGAGTCAAAACACAAAATTAGCACGCCGTTTAATTGGCCAAAAATCAAGGGGGCCGTAGCCGCAACGACGCCTGTTGCGGATCATTGGGAGAATTCATCAAATCTAAAAGCGGAAGAATTTAATCGAGCGGTGTCCCTTGGGCTGTTTGACTTCTTACGGAAAAGTAAGCTTGATGGTTTTACCATCTCCCTTTCTGGAGGCGTCGACTCAGCCGCGGCGACTGTATTGGCCGTTGATGCCATTAGATTTGCTGCTGCCGAATTGGGTCTAGACGGCTTAAAAACGAGACTATCACACATAAAGAGCATACAGGCCGCGAGTAATCTTGATCAAATTATTGGTGCGCTCATAAGTTGCGCCTACCAGTCGACAGCTAACAGTAGTGCTGAGACTGAATCGGCAGCCAGTGAGTTAGCTCACGCATTGAATGTTCAGTATTACCATTGGAGTGTTGGTCAGCTGGTCGACGAATATAAGAGGGTCGTTGCCAATGCAACGGGTGCGAAGTGGGCCTGGGCTGAACACGACGTAGTTCTTCAGAACATTCAGGCAAGGGCCCGAGGTCCAGGTATTTGGATGCTTGCGAATTTAAGAAATCATCTGCTCCTCGCGACCTCCAATCGTAGTGAGGCGGCCGTCGGCTATGCCACGATGGACGGTGATACTTGCGGTGGACTGTCGCCATTGGCTGGAATTGATAAAGCTTACTTAAGGCAGTGGCTCTTGTGGCGCCAAAATATTGGTCCACACGGGTTAATGCCAGTGACGGCACTGCAGAAGGTCAACAAGATTCCTCCGACGGCGGAACTTCGGCCGCCGGAGTTCAGTCAAACTGATGAAAAAGACTTAATGCCATACGATGTTTTGGATTTGATCGAGCGTGCA
>JBIJBX010000099.1:0-8612 GCA_044344995.1 Oligoflexales bacterium
GCCTATCTCCTTGTTGCGCTGTTCGGCAGAGGCCCTTGGATTGATGCTCGCCACCATCGCTGGCGAGAATTCGAATAATTTCGCTTTGTCTTCTTCTTTTTGTTGAGATGCTTGCCCCATTAAAGCGCAGAGAAGACCCTTGTACTCCAAGTTATCGCCATCAACAAGTTTGACCCAGTCCTTAAACGGAACTGCTTGTGAATTAACAGTTCCTCCGCGGCCTTTTGCGACAATTCTCGCGCCAATTCGGGTAATAAGGCTTTTCATGCCTGTTGCGTTGTTGGATAAATCTACAACCTTGTTGACCTTGACATCAATTTTTTGCGTACCACTTGTTGCCTTAGAGTTGATACTGAGGCTGGCTTCACCTTCGACTCGGGCTCTTAAGCTCGCCATTCCAGCTTCGACAACAAAGTTTAGACTTTTTAAATTTTGGGAAAAGACAACGGCATCGTCAGGTGTATTTTCGTCTAGGCCACAATTTTTGCTAAAATCAAAACTGTTTGCGCTACTTTGCGGTGGATTCCACGGCTTCTGCTGTCCTTGCTTTCCATCATTTTTTTGTTTGATAGCGCACGACAAAAATAGCCCTGACGCAAGAATGCCGCCCACTAGAGGCGACATCTTTAAGAGCGAATTTTTTTCGGAGTTTCGAATCATTCATCACTTATGAGGCAGACGGGTGGAAGAGTTTTTTTCAGTTTGGGATCAATTTTGTCATCTTCGCTGATTATACCAACAATTTTCTTCTTTTTGGTATCAATATACATGAGTTGTTTTTTTGTAAGGCCCACCTTGTGAGCTCCCCCAGGGAAATTATTTATAATTTCGTATGCGATATCTGCTTGTTTCACAACGCCATCACATTCCAGCCTCGGATCGATTTCCCGCACCGTGGTCGTCCCAGAAATAGTGCCTTGAGCGTAACCGGCACTACCGCCCATGACGCTGGCTTGAATATTAAAGGTACGACCTTCACCTATTTCCTTACGCATTCTTTCAATGGGGGCAAGCGGACTTACGGCATTGATTAGGGCTGGGGCGAATTGAATCACAACAGTACTACTTCCTTCCTGTATCGTCATTGTCTTAGCGCCTTGAGCAGCGCATAAAAGACCTTCATATTGCTCATTGCCCCCGTCGACTAATTGCAGCCAGTCTTTTTGGGGTAAGGCATCGGTGGTTCTAGTACCGGAGTTTGCGTCAGCCTGATCTTTCGCCTGACTTTTTACGACTCCAGGTGCGAAGAGTCCAACGATTATGCCCATAAAACCACCACCTGAAGGAGGCTTCGCCGAGGTGCTTAACACACTCACATTAATAGTTTGGGTTGCGCGCGACTTAGTTGAAGAAATATTTACTTTGGCTTGAGTCTCGACGTTGTATGTAACACCCATCTGTGCACCATCAATTTTAATTGGGCGACTGGTGAGAGACTGCTGTAGCATAATGGCATTGTCATCATCCAATTTGTCTTCTGCCAATCCGCATTCTTTCGTGAAATCAAAAATACCAAAGTCTGTTTTCTTGTTAAGATTTGCTGAGCCGCGTCCAGTTGAGGCGTCAAAGCCCGCATCCATAGAGCAACTTGTCAAAAATCCAGAACTGATCAGACCGAAGCCGATCACGGAAACGAGTGATGATTTTAACTTTAAAAACATCAAGATAACTGCCCCCTAACTGTCGTCTTATCGGACTGACGGGGGCGAGGCTTTAGAGATCCTGAAATAAACCTAATAATGATAATAATAATATATAGTTACAAATATTGAGGTGGTGTATTTAGGCGGGCGTAATCGCCTGACCATGGGACTGCGGTTTAGGCCGACTGGCCAATTTCGTGGTACCCTTGAACTTATCTCAACAAATCAGGGTCAAACGCATCTTCGCCTTTTAATGAACAATTCCCTAAGGAGGGGTCCATGCGCCGATGGCAATCTGCACTCGTTTTTTTCGGTCTTCTTGCAAGCAGTTCCGCATTCGCCGATGTCTTTAATCTTGATCATGCGCATGTCCCTGGTGAACTCATCGTCAAATTTAAAAATGAGCGACAGACCTCAAGCCAAGCTGTTTTGAAGGGTTTGGGGGGTGTTGTGAAATATCAGTTTAAGTCGCGAGGAGCGACGGTAGTTAAGTTTCATGGCCTGACCCGTGATGCAGATCTACTTCAGAAGGCAAAGATTTTGAATGCGCGCGCTGATGTCGAGTATGTTGAAGCCAATACGATCATCAAAATTAACCGTCTTCCAAATGACGCTGACTTTTCAAAACAATACGGAATGCATAACACAGGCGTCGGCGGTGGTGTCAGCGGCGCTGACATTGACGCTGTTCGTGCTTGGGATGTATCGACCGGTTCAAAAGATGCGTTGGTCGGCGTGATCGATACCGGTGTTGACTATTCCCATCCTGACATTGCCCCCAACTACTGGACAAATCCCGGTGAGTCAGGATTGGACGCCGAAGGTCGCGATAAATCATCAAACGGTGTTGATGACGATGCAAATGGCTACGTTGACGATTTCCGGGGATGGGATTTTGTCAATAACGACAATGATCCTTTCGACGATCACGCGCATGGTACACACTGTGCCGGTGTCATTGGCGCACGTGGCGATGATGGTGTTGGTGTCGTGGGAGTAAATTGGAATGTATCAATTGTTGGGATTAAATTCTTATCAGGTTCGGGTAGTGGAACGCTTGAGGATGCAGTCAAGGCCATTGAGTACGGAACTACAATTGGAACCACTCTCACCAGTAACAGCTGGGGCGGAGGTGGCTACAGCCCGACCATGTTTGACGCAATCAAAGCAGCCCATGAAAAAGGAATCCTATTTGTGGCGGCTGCCGGAAATGACAGCAACAACAATGACAGCCGACCTTCATATCCTGCGACCTATGATGTGGGGAACGTTATTTCTGTCGCTGCATCAGATAATAAAGATCAGATGGCCTATTTCTCCAATAGTGGTGTTCGGACCGTACACGTTGCGGCTCCCGGTGTCGATGTTTGGTCAGCGGTTCCCAATAGTGGCTACCAAAAAATGAGTGGTACATCCATGGCGACTCCACATGTGGCTGGTTTGGTCGCACTGGTCAAGAGTGCAATCCCTGATGCCACACACGAACAGGTAAGAGCCCGCATTATTAACGGTGTTGATCGTTCAGATTATTGGGCATCACGAGTGTCCTCTGGCGGAAGAATTAACGCCTTCAACGCACTGGAAACAGATAATGTACCGCCGTCTCCCGTTGGTGACTTGCGAGTTGTCGACGCTGGCACCATGTCGGTTTCTGTGGAATGGAGTGCCGTAGGCGACGACGAAAATAACGGCAATGCAAGTGCCTACCAGATTCGGATCAGTGATCAACCGATCTCATCCGATGATGAATGGAACCGCGCCCAAGCCGTAAGTGCGGTAACTTCCACTGCTGGCGAGCAAGTCCGAGCTGTCATTAGCTTTGGAGACTTTAGCCAACGCGGATATTTAGCGGTACGTGCGGTCGATAACGTTGGAAACATGAGTCGCGGCGGTGGTTCGATTGCCTTTGAAACTCGCGCGGTGAACCGATTCTTTGATCGCAGCGGCACAAGCATGGACGGCTTTAGTGGGGATGTTCCATGGGGCGTAGAGGAATTATCCGGGGGCATGAAAGTTATCTCGGATAGTCCGGGCGGAGAATATAGAACTGACATCAACGTGGCGCTTACTTCACAATCGATTACAGTTCCATCTAGTGATGTGTCCCTTGCGATTGACTTCAAATATGATGTTGAGAGTTCATTTGACTTCTTTAACATTGAAGTCTCAAGTGACCAAGGTGCCACCTGGCAGCGAGTAGACCGCCTGACTGGCGCGAGCAATGGCTTTGTTAGAAAGCTTTATGCGTTACAGGGCCTGCAAACAGGTGGTGAGCTAAAACTTCGATTCCGATTAGAATCTGACTCGTCTATTGGACGAGACGGCGTTCATATCCGCAACATCTCACTCGTGGCTCCGCTCTAATTTTGTTCGCAGACTCTGCCGTAAGTAACGGATATTCTTTGCTCCTAGAAGTCCAGCCCGAATAAGGCTGGGCTTTTTTTATTGTCAAAATGGCGTTTTTTCTTGTACCGTGCGGCTCCTTTTCAACTAGGAGGCTCAAGGTGTCAAGACCGATAAAGATGTTGGTGGGTTTTGTCCTTGGTGCAGTTTTAGGGCTGATAGTTTACCGTTTTTTCCCTGATGTATTTTGGATCCAGGCCCTTACGACTTACATTTTGCAGCCGATTGGCCAGATTTTTCTTAGAATTATTTTCTCGGCCGTAGTTCCGCTTGTTTTTTCATCAATTGTGCTAGGCGTCTATGAAATGGGTGATTTCAAAGCGCTCGGTCGAATCTCTATCAAGACTTTGCTTTATACGATCTTTGCCAGTGTAACGTCTGTGCTGGTTGGTTTGGCCTTGGTGGCTTGGCTTAAACCCGGCGCTGGATTTGACTCGGCCGCTTTGGACGGAATGATCCCACTCTCACAAAAAGACGAGATCATTGCAAACGCAGGTCGCGCCAAGCCAGCGCTTCAGGCAATCATCGAGCTGATTCCCCGCAATCCTTTGGAGGCCGCAGTCCGTGCGCTAGAGGGTGAAATGCTTGCTCTCATGGTCTTTGCGCTGATTTTTGGGGCTGCGCTGCTCGCGGTTCGTGGAAATCGCAGCGGTGATCCCTTGGTGCGAATGCTGGAAAGTCTTCGTGATGTCGCCATGAAAATAGTGGATTTTGCCATGGTGCTGGCGCCTCTAGCGGTTGGTTCATTGACTTTTTCTCTCTGCAGTCGATTTGGTTGGGGACTGCTGTTTAGTCTTGGAAAATATGTCGGTGTTGTTGTTTTGGGGCTTGGAATTCAGCAATTTGTGGTCTTGGGTGGTCTTCTGGCACTATTTGCCCGGAAAAGTGTGTGGTCATTTCTTTCGGATATTAAAGAGGTCTTGGTCACGGCATTTTCGACGGCCTCAAGTAATGCCACACTGCCGGTATCACTTCGAGTGGCAGATCAGAAATTGCGGTTAAATAAACGTGTTTCGAGTTTTGTACTGACAGTGGGGGCGACAGCTAACCAGAATGGTACGGCTTTATTCGAGGGCGTGACTATCCTGTTTCTTGCCCAGGTCTTTAATGTTGATCTCACGTTGTCACAGCAAATCACTGTAATGGCAATGTCGATTCTAGCTGGCGTCGGCACCGCCGGTGTTCCCGGAGGAAGCCTGCCGCTGATTGTTATTGTCCTTCAATCAGTAGGTATTCCGGCCGAGGGCATTGGTCTTATTTTGGGTGTGGACCGATTTCTTGATATGTGTCGCACGGTGCTAAACGTCAGCGGTGATCTTGTGGCCGCGACGGTGATTGATGCGACCGAAAGCCAGTCAGCATAATAATTAAAATCTAAGAATTAGTTTGCTCAGGCGCCTTACTATGGGACGCCAAGCACTCGTCAGCTTTTGCCTTACTAGGATAGGGCTTTTTGCAATTCTCACATAAAAATTCGACGTTTTCTTTCGTGGCTGCTGGTTCTTTTTCGGTGCTGGCAGCTTCCTTTTTAGGAGGGTTTAGTTTTGCCTGCTCAGCAGCTAAACGGTCCGCTTCAATCTTTGCATCGACCTGTTTTCTTCGTGCGATCAGGTTTTGAAAGGCCATGCGGACAGTGGATTTGGCGCTTGGCTTACTGAATGGCCGACTAATTTTTTGCTTTGCCGTGATGTTTTCTGTGGTTGATCCTGTGTTTAATTTATTGACGCAATCTTGCGCACAGGTATGAGCTTGTTCTGGCGTGGCGTAGCCTCTCTGACAATAAGCACAGGCGTAGGGCTGCTTGCCTATCCCGCGTGTTTCAACCACCCACGGCGCCTTTTCGAGCAGCATTTTCCAACAAGTGACAAGACAGCTTGCTGCGTGGCCTTGGGAGTTGTGCTTTGTTCGACAGATACCGCAAATGAACATGTCACCGTTGCGAATGATGCGCCGCATCATTAGCTGATTTGGGCTGATGACGCGAGTAGAGTTTTGTTTTTTACGATCGTTATCAGCGCTCATAAGTCATGCGACCCGTATTAGCTTCTGGTCAAAGGTTTATATTTTATGCGGTGTGGTTGATCGGCTGCGATGCCAAGTCGTCGTTTACGGTCAGCTTCGTAGTCCTGATAGTTGCCCTCAAACCAGACGACTTGAGAATCTCCCTCAAATGCCAAAATGTGGGTGGCAATTCGATCTAGGAACCACCTGTCGTGACTGATAACACAGACACAACCGGAAAAATTCAAGATAGCGTCTTCAAGAGCTCGCAGGGTGTCGACATCGAGGTCGTTGGTTGGCTCGTCGAGCAAAAGTAAATTGCCTCCGCGTTTGATACATTTTGCCAAATTCAAACGATTGCGTTCGCCGCCGGAGAGCCAGCCAACCTTTTTATTTTGATCCGTACTTTTGAACCCGAAGCTCGCCACATAGGAACGCGACTGAATTTTCTGCCGGCCCCATTCAAAGACTTCCTCCCCCTCAGAGATGTCGTCAAAAACCGTTTTTTCGCCATCAAGTGTTTCTCGAGTCTGGTCCACATAGGCGGTTTTGACGGTATCGCCCAGTCTCAATTGGCCACTAGCAGGTTGTTCCATCCCACCAATCATTTTGAATAAAGTGGTTTTGCCAGCCCCATTTGGACCGATGATTCCGACGATCGCTCCTTTGGGGAAATTAAAATTCAGGTTCTCGAAGAGAAGTTTGTCGCCAAATGCTTTTGCGATGTTTTTTGCCTCAACGACCAAGTCACCTAAGCGCGGGGCAGGTGGCATCTTGATCTCGTTGATAGTTTCATAAGTTTCAGCCTCCTGGGCTGCCATTTGTTCGTAGGCGGCCAGACGAGCTTTGCTTTTCGCTTGGCGAGCCTTGGCGGATTGTCGTACCCAATCCAGCTCTTTTGCCAACGCTTTTCGCCGGGCAGATTCTTGCTTTTCCTCAACAGCTAATCGCTTTTGTTTTTGATCTAGCCAGCTCGAGTAATTGCCTTGCCAAGGGATACCGGAGCCACGATCCAGCTCCAGGATCCAACCCGCTACATTATCTAAAAAGTAGCGGTCGTGAGTAACAGCGACCACAGTGCCAGGATAGTCATGCAGATATCTCTCAAGCCAAGCGACACTTTCAGCGTCTAGATGGTTTGTTGGTTCATCCAAGATGAGCATGTCTGGTTTCTCAAGTAACAGTCGGCAAAGGGCAACTCGACGCTTTTCTCCACCGCTCAAGACGTTTACATCTGCATCCGGAGGGGGGAGCCTAAGGGCATCCATGGCGATCTCGAGATGACGATCAAGTTCCCAGAGGTTTTTAGCGTCGATTTCGGCCTGAACTTTTCCCTGTTGCTCGATGATATCGTTCATTTCATCGTCAGACATGGGCTCGCACAATTTTGCCGATAGCTCTTCAAATCTTCGCAAGAGTGCCTTTTGTTCAGCAACTGCAAGTTCCACATTGCCCAAAACGGTTTTTGTGCCGTCTAGCTCAGGCTCTTGCGCGAGATATCCGATCTTCAAACCAGGGGCTGGGAAAGCTTCGCCCTGAAAGTTTTTATCGACTCCGGCCATGATCTTAAGGAGCGTAGATTTACCGGAACCATTAAGGCCTAGAACCCCGATTTTTGCTCCAGGAAGAAACGAAAGATAGATTCCTTTGAGGACTTCCTTTGTGCCGTATACTTTTCTCAGATTGACCATGTTAAAAACGTATTGAGTCAAGGCGATTCTCCCTGTCTTGGTTGGGGCAAATACTTTAAAAATCGGATGGTTAGACTAACAATTTGAAGCGTGAATTACAAGATGACGAACACCTGGGGGCGGCGTTAAGGAGGGGCATATTTCACAACCGCATTGAGCGCTTGGGGCGCTGGAGTTAGGTGGCTAATCCTTGCGTCCTAAATAACTATTAAAGATTAGACTCTGATTTAATAATCCCGTTGATTTTTGCCTGTATTTTAATCAAGTCTTTGATGACTGACTGCTTCGCGAATTCATTCTTTCGCAGGTCATCGCGAGCTGATTCAATTTTTTTATCAATCTCATCGATCTTTCTTAGGGTTGCCGTTGAGGCTTCCCGTAGGTCCAGCTCGGATCTTCCGCTGCTAGCACTTAAAGTTTCGGTGACTTCATTACCAGCAACTTCCTTGGATTTCGATTCTTGACTCGGCAAAACGCCCGTTAGGCCTTTGCCAACAAGAAAAAGAGATGCCGGGAAAGCTACGACCAATAAGACAAGTGCGAACCATTTCATGACTTGTAATCCCCCAAGGTTCTTTGGGGGGGATCGGACAATGAACACTATTTCTTTAGAGCGGTGTCGTAGGGGTCTAATTGAAGCTGGGCCAGCTTGGTTTGATCGATTGAAACCTATGGCGTTGAATATGAAAGAGTTAGTTTCGAATATTGCTGCTTTGTCTAACGATTCGCGCAACATCAAATTCGGATGATTTAAGTCTCAAGAAAATGCCGTCCAATAACTCAGCGGGGGGATCTTTTTTTCGCGACAAAACCCATAAATTTTTTCGGTCATTAGATCCAAGCACTAGCCAGCTGTAGTCAGCGGAGTATTCAA
>JBIJBX010000101.1:0-8476 GCA_044344995.1 Oligoflexales bacterium
ATCAGGTCTTGCTAAATAAGCAGCCTTAGCAGCTTTCGCGCGCTCTTTTGCCGCTTTTTTTCTTTCGGCTAATTTGTCTTGATAGGTTGCCAACAGAACGTTCCTCTTGAGTAGCATGACGGACGGCGCAAATAGCTGATTTGATATTAATAATCAAAAGCCGAGAGCGCCACAGATAAATGTGGGAAATTCCACCTAAAAGTCCTTAAAAAACGGGTGTGATGTGTCCCCGGGTCGTGGTATGGTTTTGACATGTTTTTGCGCCCAAAACTACAGACTAAAAACCCGTGAGCGGAGTCTTTTTCGTATGTTGACCCATCTATCGATTCAAGGCTTGGCCATTATTGATCAACTGACCATCGACTTTACTAGTGGTTTTAACGTGATCACGGGTGAAACGGGAGCGGGCAAATCAATTCTGATTAAAGCACTAAGTCTCCTGCTTGGTGGCAAGGCAAGTCAAGAATCAGTTAGACGAGGCTGTGAACAGGCAACTGTGACTGGACGATTTATGGTAAGGGCCGAACACCCTGCTCTGGGGAACTTGCGTTCCATCGGTGCTTTAGCCGGAGCAACGGACCAAAATTTTGAGGTGGAAATCCGCCGGTGCGTCTCTGCCAAGGGCAGATCCACGGCATGGGTTAACGACGTTCCGGTGACAACGGGTTCACTGAAAGATCTGGCAGCTTCACTTATCGACGTTTTTGGTCAGCATGATAGTCATCGTCTGCTCGACAGTCAGCAGCATGCGTTGTGCCTGGATCAATTTGTGGAGTCGAGGTCGCTGGTAGGTCAACTTTACGATAGTTATGCCCAAGCCAGCGAAACAATGAGTTCGTTGCGTCAATTCGTCAATGAGGCCACGGGCAAAGGACGAGACGTTGATTATCTGGCGTTTCGCCTAAGTGAGTTTGAAGAGTTTAAACCAAGTGTTGCGGACTACGATGCGGTCCGCTCTCTGACCGAAAGAGCGCGTTCAGCGACAACGTTGAGCTCAGCCTTAAGAAAAGCTCAAAGTTTGTTAGAAAGTGACGAAGGAGATGCCATTTCCCGTAGACTCCGTGAAATCAGCCGCGCTTTGCATCAAGTGAAGTCAGCTGAGCTTGATCACCTTGCCGAAGCGGCCGTCGGTATCGCCTCAACAGTGGACGAGCTGAGCTACGCCATTGGTCGCGCCGCCGCCCAGGTGGAGATCTCTGAAGAAGATGTTGATAGGGCGGAGTCACGAATCGCTGGCTATCAGGCTTTATTTCGCAAGCACGGAACTCAAACAGCTGAGGAGCTTTGTGAAGCGTGGCAAAAGCTCAAAGACCAGGTGAGAGCGCTCGAGAATGCCTCAGAGCATGTTCATTTTATCCTTGAGCGTTTGGAAGAAGAAGTCAAAGGCGTGACGGCGACCTCAGAGAAGCTTGCCACGGCACGGCGTAAGGCCGCAGACGTAGTGGCGAAGCGAGTGGAGAAAGAACTTTCAGACCTTGCAATGCCCTCTGCAAAATTTTCTGTGGAATTTTCGCCAGTGTCTCGTTCTGTGCCAGCCATGGATCTGTCAGCGTTTGGTGAAGATGCGGTAGCCCTTTGGAGCGAAGTGCTCGATGCATGGAGTTCAGTTTCAGAAATTGGCTCCGAAAGAGCCGAGTTTTATTTGGCGGCTAATAAAGGCGAAGTCTCACTACCACTTGCAAAAGTTGCATCAGGTGGCGAGGTGAGTCGTATCATGCTCGCTCTCAAAAAAGCCCTGGTTGTTGGTGCAGAAACATGCGTGCTTGTTTTCGATGAAATCGACACCGGGATCTCAGGTCGGGTCGCTGACATTGTCGGTCAGAAGATCGCCGAGCTTTCTGGTTACTGCCAGATTTTATGTATAAGTCACTTGCCACAGGTTGCCGCCTATGCGGACCGTCACTATGTGGTGCAGAAAATCGAGGGTAAAGATCGCACTGAATCGACCATTAAGAATCTTTCAGATGCCGATCATCTAAAAGAAATCGCTCGCCTGCTATCCGGTGATAAATTGACTCAAGCATCCCTTGATCATGCGAAGAACTTGGTATCGGAAGCGAAGAGTCGAAGAAACAAAATCACCCCATCTCGCCGAGACGGCCAGAATATCAAGTCGAGATCACTATGACTTTGAGCAAAACTGTCATTGACGGTATCGAGTGCCTTACTGTCATCAGGGAGAATGCGGCAAAGACGGCGATCATTCTGCACGGCTTCGGTGCTGATATGAATGATCTGGCCCCACTTTATAGCTACCTCGATCCATCGGGTAAATTTAATTGGATTTTTCCAAATGGTATCGACGAGGTGCCCATTGGTCCTCACATGTCCGGCAGAGCATGGTTTCCAATTAGAATGGCTGAAATCGAGGCTGCTGCCATGCGTGGGGATGTGGTGGACTTTGCCGATGTTTGCCCGCCAGGACTTGTGGAGGCGGAGAACCGACTAAAAACTTTGATCAAGACGTTACGAATCAAATCCGAGGATTTAGTGCTCGGAGGTTTTAGTCAGGGTGCCATGATGACCTGCCAAATTGCTTTAACCATGAAAGAGGACATTGCCGGAATGGTTTTATTCAGTGGTAACTGCATCAATCTTCAGGTTTGGTCAGAGAATGCCGCACGCCACCGGAAAATCCCCTTCATTCAAAGCCACGGGACAGAAGATCCTGTGCTAGGATTTAAACATGCCGAGAGACTTTATCAGATGCTGACCGAGTCTGGTCTTAAGGGCGAATTTATTCCGTTTAAGGGTTTTCATGAAATTCCGCTGCCAGTTATCAGAGAAGTGGCAAAATTTTTGGATAAGATTGCATAGAGTTAAGAAGGAGAGCGAGTTTATGAAAAATGTAATTTTTGTATCGAGTTTATTGTTGGTGATGACTAGTGGATGCCGCACTCCATCTGCTAGAACGGGTGGGGATTTAAAGCAAACGCAAGGTTTGTCTTGCGACCCTAAGGGAATTTTGACGGATCTAAGTCCTGGTGGTTTATTTGCGACGAAGAGAGTCTTGTATAACCAACCACGCGTAGAAAAAGATTGGATTCATCCTGTGATGGCCGAGAAGGCTGATCCCACCAATCTTGGCCTTTTCCATAATTTTATTCCCAAAGATTCTGAGTCTAAAAAAATTAAGAAAATGACGACCGCCTTGACGGTATTAACCAAAGACGTTTTAGCGGCAAAAAGTACTACGGCGAAAGTGGCAGCCGATACGGCGGAGTTAGTCGGCACAAATGAACTGGTTAATGTATTCAAAATTGATGGGGAAGCTCTCCTGCGCACTAAAAAAATCAAGTTTGATGTGCCGAAAAAGGCTTCAGCCATCCTGATCGTCACAGGTTCAACGCCTGCCTTTAAATCAGTTACTATTTCTGGTGATGTAAGCCCTGATAAACTTCTTTTTGTTTTACCAGATGCTGGTACCTTCAGGGTTCAAGGCGAAAACTTCTCGGGCACAGTTATCGCCCCCGAGACAGCGGTCTTCATGGAATCAAGTTTCAACGGTAGTATCTACGCGGGTGAGATCTCTGTTCGTGAGCCGATGACTCGCAGTTTTTATAGCGGGTGCCTCAGCATTCAGAATAAATGAGCCTTGAAGGTGGTTCTCGAAATATGATCGTAAAGACAATTTTCTTGGCGTTTTTCTTTTTGATTCTGACTGGAAGTGAGAACGCTCGGGCAGAGTCTTGTTTTACTCCAAATGCCTCTGTATCTTTAGGTTATCCTTCGGTTATTGAGGCCAACGCTGGTTTTACTGCAGGTAGCGCACATGTGAATCCACAATCAAGCTGTGCGGGGGCCATGTTCGATTTGGGCGTTAGTGCCGGAGGTGCCCGCGCGGCGGTGGGCTACCGCGGTTTTCAGCGATATGATTGGCCCTCAGCGGAACAATACAATGCGTTTATTTATAAGGCGTACCCCGGCAGCGACTACTTTTACGGTGGAACATGTGCTGGAGTTGAGGCTGGTCGTGGTGGTTTACTCATGATGATACGCGTTGGACTTGCGATGTGTACACATAGGCGGCTGCCAATTTTATCCGCCAATTTCGGACTATTTTACTGACGCTTATGCTACCGATCTTGGTACCGTATGATTCTTTAAGAAAATGAATTTGATTCGTCACTAGTTTGCGGCCCGCGGCCTTCTCTCGATGTCCTGTTAGAACTTCGAGAGAAAGACCGCGTACCAGAGGTCGGGGGGGAGAGGGGAGAGAGTGGAGAATCAGCACCAACGAGAGACGGGACGTAACAACCCGTGGTGAGTGATAAAACCCATGTTGGAGTGGGTATCATCACCACGAGGGGAGAGATTTCTTGCAAGATCCTAGCTACAGCCTGTGGTTGTTCCACAAGAGTTACACTTCAAGCAGCTACCGTTTCTGACCAGAGTTAGGGCGCCACACTCAGGACAAGGGTCACCCTCGTAGCCTTTTGCGCGAGCTTCCGCCCGAGCGTTATAGCGCTCATACAGAGTGTCGTCAAAGACGCCACTGGTCGAGACGGTCGTTACTGTTTTGGAAGCACCACCTGATACATCAAAGCCGATCTGATTTTGCTGCATCAGCACAGCTGACGTGTCCTCATTTGCGGTCTCAATTACGGATGTCGCTACGGCTTTCGACATTTTGCTAGTGTGGCGTCTTGTTCCTTGGACATCTTCTGGCGTGACATGGGCTAGGTCATTACGTCCCAGATAAGCGATGGCGAGATCACGGAAAATGAAGTCGATGATCGACGTTGCACGCTTAATATTGTCGTGTCCTTGGACCATGCCGTTTGGCTCAAACCTTGAGAAAGTGAACACGTCCACGTATTCCTCAAGCGGCACGCCGTACTGCAAACCAAGGCTCACAGCCACGGCAAAGCAGTTCATCATGGATCTGAGGAGTGTACCTTCTTTGTTGATATCAAGGAAGATTTCTCCGACATTGCCGTCTTCGTATTCGCCTGTTCTCAGGTAAATACTGTGCCCGTCAATTTTAACCTTCTGCGTGTAACCTGCTCGTCTGCTTGGTAGTGAACGACGCTTACGAACGTACTCAGTAATCACCTTTGTGGTGATCTCTTTGACTTTCTCAACCGGCGTTTCAGCCGATTCAGCTGCTTCTATCCACGTAGCAGCCGTGGCATTCAGCGGCTGACTGAGCTTACTGCCGTCGCGGTAGAGGGCATTTGCTTTTAGCATAAGCCCCCAGCTCTTACGGTAAGCGTCAGAAACGTCTGTCATTGTGGCTTCGTAAGGTAGGTTAATCGTCTTGGAGATTGCGCCTGAGATGAATGGCTGCGCTGCCGCCATCATCACGATGTGACCTTCTGCCGAGATAAAACGCTTGCCGCGGCGACCACACTTATTGGCGCAGTCGAACACTGGCAAATGTTCCTCTTTAAGGTGAGGCGCACCTTCGAGCATCATGCTGCCAGTGACATATTCATTGGCCGCCTCAATTTGTTCCTTATTAAAGCCAAGAGCTCTCAAAAGATTGAAGTCTGACTTGTCGAGATCTTCTTTTGCTATGCCCAGTTGGTTGATGCAGAACTCTTCGCCAACACTAAACTTATTAAAGGCGAATGTGATGTCAAAAGTTTGCGGCAAATCTTTTTCAATGCCCATCAAGATGTCATCAGTGAAGCCTTTGGCTTTGAGTGCTTCCAAGTTGATGTGAGGAGCGCCTTTAAGTGTGCCGAAACCAAGACAGTAGCCGATCATGTCGTCGATTTGTTTTTTGGTGTACCCCAGTTTTTCAAGGGCAAACGGGATCGACTGGTTGATGATCTTGAAGTAGCCGCCACCAGCAAGCTTCTTGAATTTCACCAAGCTAAAGTCAGGCTCAATACCTGTGGTATCGCAGTCCATCAATAGTCCGATGGTTCCTGTCGGCGCAATGACAGATACTTGTGCGTTTCTGTAACCGTGCTTAAGGCCGAGCTCTAGGGCTTGATCCCAGGATTTCTTGGCGGCATTCAAGAGATCTTTAAACTGCGTATCTTGTTTGATCGCCAGAGGCTTGATGGTGAGACCTTCGTAGGTTGACTCGTTATAAGCAGCCTTACGGTGGTTACGGATAACTCGTAGCATGTGCTCTTTGTTGGCCTCATAGCGTGGGAATGTGCCAAGCTTCGCTGCCATCTCTGCCGAGGTGCGGTAGGATACGCCAGTCATGATGGCAGTAATCGCTCCGGTGATGTCGACAGCTTCGGGTGAACCGTATGGAATTCCCATGCGCATGAGCATCGCACCAATGTTGGCATAGCCGATACCTAGAGTACGGAAGTCCCAGCTTTTTTGGGCGATTTCCATGGAAGGAAATTGTGCCATTTGCACAGAGATGTCGAGAATCATGGTCCAGATGCGGCAGCCATGCTCAAAAAGCGCGATGTCAAATCCACGTTTCGCATCGTAGAACTTTAAAAGGTTCAAGCTGGCTAGGTTACACGCGGTATCATCAAGGAACATGTACTCTGAGCAGGGGTTTGAAGCGTTGATTCGACCATCTTCCGGGCACGTATGCCACTCATTGATGGTTGAATCAAATTGAACACCTGGATCAGCGCACTGCCATGCGGCGTGAACGATATCATCCCAGAGTTTTTTGGCCTTAATAGTCTTGTGGGTTTTTCCGTCAATGCGGCGTTTTAGCTCCCAGTTGTCGCCAGCATCCACTGCTGCCATGAAGCTATTGGGTATTCTCACCGAGTTGTTGGAGTTTTGGCCAGAAACAGTGAGGTATGCTTTGCTCGTCCAGTCGGTGTTGTAGGTTTCAAATTCGATGTCGTTGACACCTTGTTTTGATAACTCAACAATGCGCTGGATGTAGTTAACGGGGACTTGCTCACGACGTGCGGCCTGCATGGCGCGCAAAAGCCCGTTATTTTTGGTTGGGTCAAAGCGTTCGTCTGTCTCGCCGCCACTGTTGATGGCATTCAAAATCGCGCGAAGGTTTTTCTCGATCACGATTGATCCGCACACAAGGCTTGCGACCTTTTGTTCTTCGACAACTTTCCAGTTAATAAACTCTTCAATATCTGGGTGATCTAAATCTAGGCAGACCATTTTCGCGGCACGGCGTGTGGTTCCGCCAGATTTGATGGCACCAGCAGCGCGGTCGCCAATCCGTAAAAAGCTCATCAGTCCGGAGCTCTTACCGCCACCGGCTAAAGACTCGCCCTCACCACGGATCATTGAGAAGTTGGTTCCGGTTCCGCTTCCATACTTAAATAGACGAGCTTCCCGAGTCCAGAGGTCCATGATGCCGCCGTCATTAACCAAGTCATCTTTTACGGCTTGGATAAAGCAGGCATGAGGCTGCGGCCTTTCGTAGGCATTTTTAGACTTTTGTAGAACGCCAGTCTTAGGATCTACATAATAGTGGCCTTGGCTTGAGCCTTTGAGACCGTATGCGTAATAGAGACCAGTATTAAACCATTGTGGGCTGTTTGGCGCGCACATCTGGTTAGCCAACATGTAACAGGTTTCGTCATAGAAAGCTGTCGCATCGTCCTCAGAGTCAAAATAACCAAAGCGACGAGCCCAGTCAGTCCAACAGCCAGCTAGGCGGTGAAATACCTCTCTGGAATCCGTTTCAGCCCCAATTTTGGGTATGCCGGCCTTGCGCAGGTATTTTTGTGCCATGATGTCGGCGGCGACCTGGCTCCAGGAGTCTGGAACAGTGACTTTTAAAGAAGATGACGCTTTGCTTCCGTCGGAGTTCTTTAGCTCGGACGTCCGATCCTCAAAACGGATCCCCTCGTATGGTTGCCCTGGGGTTTTTACGAAGCGGCGCTCAAATTTCATGATCTATCCCTTCCTTGGTTATCCCCAACTCTGTTGTAGCTTCGACATGGTGATCAGTCAGGTGTTAAGTTTTTAGCCTGTTCAAAACTTCGGCAAAAAGGTCCCTGTAGTCACGCAGTTAGCGTCACATCAAAGTGGTTCGTTACTCATGTTTTAGACGTAGCTCTCTGAAAAAAATCATACGAATCCTGAGTCACGGTGTCAAGAGCCGACACACAATATATTGTGTCAACACGATACCCACAGCACTATATATTGTGTTTGGTGCATTTGGCTAATCAGAGATAAACCATTATCAAAACTGATTATTTCTTCGTTTTTTTTGGGCTTTACCTAATCTTTTCAAAACAACTTATCCACAGCCCCCCAAAAAAGGCCTGTGGATTGGTGTGGAAAAAAAACTGAATTAAATTTGTGCAGAAAGTCTTGTCTATGTCGTCTGCTCTACCGTGTGTTGGACAAAAAATAGATTTTCTCCGGAAATTTCGCGTAACTCTTCCGCGGAAAAGTCTTAGCGCACTCAGATTTTTCTCTCATAAGCGCCACAAAAATTTCTCTCGACGCAACATACCCTTAGATTTTGTGGGCGGCTTGAAAGCATTGCGCCCCAATTGTTTGGGGCGGTTTAAAATTTTCAGATTTGTTTTTTAGCGTGGATTTATTGACGTGAAGAATCTTC
>JBIJBX010000103.1:0-8452 GCA_044344995.1 Oligoflexales bacterium
TAGACTGGGAAGTATATAGTACTAGCTAGGTGACGTGCCACCGATTATCGATGAATCGGCTTAAAAGCTACCGACGTCCACAAATAGAACGACACTGTTTCGCCGTTCAATGACGCGAGCACCGCCAAAACCTATATTAGTGGCATGTGACTCTGCCTCAAGCCCGATCAGCCCAAGGTTGAGGTGTGTGCCGTAACTGATGCCTGCCTCAGTGCCGCCCAGTCGAAACCCAAAGGGTGCCTTGCTATTGTCGCCCCCCACCAAAACTTCAAGTCCAGCTCTGAACTTCTTAATAGCAGGTATATGTTTTTGGGTCAGGTGACTTGCTTCCAGGGCGGCATTGATTCTTATTTTTTTGTATTTCGGTGATATGGACGCGCCGACAGTCAGATCCTCGTCAAAAATCAAATCGTCATAGGCTTCATTGGTGGATCTGTTTTTGGAATTACCCATGTTACGAGCAACCACCGCGAAAGTGGGAGAAAGTTTTTTTTGCGGGCGAATGGTCATGCCGATGTTTGTCGCTCCCGCTTTATATGTCTTACGGTTCTCACTGAAAATTTCTTTTCTAGCGTTAACGTCCACAGCGTCAACATATTGGAACGTGCCGTAGGTTTCCTGAATTGTGCCGATACTCTGCGACACGCCCCAAGCGACCCGGTTGGCGTAATCTGAAACGGAAGTTCCCACCAAAAGCCCTGAGAATGTCCTGTAACGAAGCTTAACTTCTCCAGGAGAGTCGGCTACTGGTACAGCTGCAATTTGGTGATCAATGGCCTGTGCAACCACCGTACGACCAACCAGAATCCCGACAGGCATCACAGTGGCTCGGATGAATTGACGTTTGCCCGAGTTGGCGTCAAGAATGGCAGCCCCCGCGGCGGCATCACTTTGTGCACCTTTGGCGTTAAACTCTTTGCGAACAGTGTTGGCAGTGTCATTCAATGTCACCGCGGAGTAGGGAAAGACCAGGCTGCGGGTGAGTGGCGCCTTGGACTCTGTTTTGTCAAAACCAAGTCCGCCAATTCCAGCAGGATTATAATAAATTGCGTCCAAGTCATCCGCGATGGTGCTGAGTGCTCCTCCCATTGCGTTGGCTCGAGACGTAGAAAATGGCGCGGGATCAAGAACGGTATCTTGTTCATCGGCCGCAAGAGAGTGCGCGGGCATCAGTAGCACCACGCCGATCGCTAAAATATTGAAACGAACCACCAGACTGAACATGGATGACTCCCCGGTGTTGTGCGTCTTAACATTGACGGTTTTCTTAGGGGAGTTATCGGTATTTCAAGAAGGTTCTAAAGCGCAAAATAGTTAAATTAATACAGTAAGTTACAGTGAAATAAGGCGGCCTAAGCAGCTTGAAGGACCCCGAACGATTTCCTGGCATCAATCTCTGAGGAGTTAATCCTCAAAGAAAGTTTCCTTCTTTAATTGAGGAAATAAGATCACGTCACGAATACTAGGGCTGTTGGTCAAAAGCATACAGAGGCGATCAATGCCGATACCTTGGCCTGCAGCCGGCGGCATACCGTACTCAAGAGCTCTGACGTAATCATAATCCACGTCACAGGCCTCTTCATCACCGCCAGCTTTGGCTTCGGCTTGCTCGGCAAAACGTTCCAATTGGTCGCTTGGGTTATTCAGCTCATTAAAGGCATTGGCAATTTCCCAACCGTTGATCATCAGTTCAAATCTGTCGACCACGTCAGGGTTTTGATCGTTGCGCCTTGCAAGAGGCGAAACTTCGGTCGGAAATTCTGTAATGAACGTTGGCTGAATGAGACCGCCTTCCGCAAATTCCTCAAAGCACATAACCATGAGCTTATTGGCAGAAAGACCAGCTAAGTCTTTCTCAGCGTGTCCTTTGCCGCGAAGAAGCTTCATCATAGGAGCCGTCGTCTTTGTATCAGCCTCAGAGAGGCCAGTGGCTGACATAACGGCTTGGCGCATGGTGAGTCGTTTGAACGGTTTAGCAAAGCTGATTTCCCGCTCACCAAAAGTGACAGTCTCTTTGCCGTAAAGATGGCGCACCAAGCCATTGAGGAGATCTTCGGTAAGGCGCATGTGGTCTTCATAGGTGGCCCATGCCTCGTAGAATTCAATCGACGTGAATTCGGGGTTATGCTTGATCGAAAGCCCTTCATTTCTAAAGCAGCGGTTCATCTCAAAAACTTTTGGAAAGCCACCGACAAGAAGACGTTTCAAGTGAAGTTCAGGCGCAATGCGCATGAAAAGCTCCATATCAAGGGCATTGTGGTGAGTCAGAAACGGCTTGGCCGTGGCTCCGCCCGCAACGGAGTGCATCATGGGTGTTTCGACTTCAAGGTAATCACGATCATAGAAGAAATCTCTGATGTAGCGCACGATCTGACTGCGCGCGCGTAACGTCTTACGACTGTCCGCATTCATCGTCATATCCACATAACGCATGCGGTAACAAAGTTCCGGGTCAGTTAGCCCGTGGAATTTTTCCGGTAATGGTCTGATGGACTTGGTGACTAGTTTAAATTCCTTGGCGTGGATGGCTAGCTCGCCCTTACCGGTGCGGAAAATAAAACCGCGTGCCCAAATAAAATCTCCGTAGTCGGCTAGTTTATATTCGCCAAAATCCGCCTCTGATAGGTCATTTTTACTGACATAGATTTGCATGCGTCCAACGCCATCATCACAATCGATAAAGGCTGCTTTACCAAAGTCACGCACAAGCATGGAGCGGCCTGCATAGATGTAGTCAGTCGTGAGGCCTGCTAACTCTTCTTTGCTCTGGGCGTCATGGTTTTTGCGCAGCTCAACTGAAGTCACGTTAGGACGAAGATTCGTCTTATAAGGATTGGCGCCGGCTTCGAGCATTTTAGCGCGCTTGTCCAACCTGGCTGAAATTTGTTCACTGTAGGTATCAGTCCACTGTTTGACGAATTTATCTTGCATATTTAGGAATCCTTAGTTGAGCTTGAGCCTGACAACATAGCAGAATCAATGCTGCAAATGCCATCAAAAGGTTTGCTTAATAATTTGGCAGAAGCCTTGCTTTCTCCTCGTTGTGTGTGGCTGCAAAACCCTGCCTTCGCGTATGATCAAGTTAGCAGTGGTTCGGTGAATTTTGTTGGGAGATCAATTTGATAGACGCTCATGCCCATTTGTCAGCAGATTCAATCTCTGGAGTTGTCGATGAGGTTATAGGGCATCTGCGAGCAAGTGGGCTTCAGCATATTGTGCTTGGCGGTGTGGACCCAGAAGACTGGCGGCGGCAGCTGGACTTAGGGCGGCGGTACCCAGGATTTTTGACTACTGCAGCCGGCATACATCCATGGGTGGTTCGTGACGCAGAGGAAGGCTTACTCGCAACCATGTTCGAAGATCTTTCTAAAATGGCCACGCAATTTGATCTCATCGGTGAAGTCGGTTTTGATTTCTATAAGGATAACTCTCCCGCGCAAAAGCTAAAGCAGCGTTACTGGTGTGAACGGCAGTTGGATCTGTGCTCGAGCCTTGGCAAGCCAGTTGTGCTGCATGTGGTGCGTGGACATGATCAAATGCTTGAAGCACTCAATAATTTTGACGGAGTCAGAGGAATCCTGCATGCCTTCAATGGAAGTGATGAGTTAGCGCGCCAGTATGTAAAGAAGGGATTTATCTTATCCCTTGGTCAGCGGTTTTTTCGCCAAAAAAAGGCAAGCGACTTGGGTTGGTTTAGGGAGCTTCCCTGTGTCTTAGAGAGTGATGCGCCACATTATAAGAGCGAAGAAAAAAACCCGCACAAGATCGCGCGGGCCTGGATGGCGGAGTTAGAAGAATCAGCAAAAGCTTTGAGCGAGGCTCTCACCGTGAGCGAAGATGACGTCTGGTTCAAAGCAGATCATCATCTTAATGGGCTGCTAACCATAACCAAGAGTGAGAGCAACCTTTAGTCTTCAAATCCCAAGCTGAAAGTAATTTGGTAGCCAGTGTCTTGGTTCACAAACTGTGTCACTCTGGTGGTGGACATTTGTTCTGAAATCTCCCACTCGCACTGACTCAAGACTCCGGCGCCTAAAATCTCCCTGAAATCTTCCAATCCTTTTGAGAAAGACTGATCTATCCGGCCGCGTTGCTCGGGCGTGGCCCAATCAAGGTTATCAACCAATCTAACGAGGTACTCAGTCGCATCGTGGAGACCAGCTGGGTAACAGTTAACCCGCTCGGGCCTTGTTGGGGTCGACTCTGTCCAACCAAAATAACTAAGACTAGGGCCGTCTGCTGCAACCTCACTGACGACCGAAAATAGTTCGCTCAAGGATGCACTGTCAGCAACTGATGAGCCGTTAATTGACGTTTCTTCAGCGTATGAGAGGTGAGCCAGAAACAACATCAAAACTAGTGACAGAGCTTTTATCTTCATGTTTTTTCCTTCAAGGTTTGCTGACCACTACACGGCACCAGATCGACGCAAGGGGGCGACTTGCTTTGTCATACTATGTGTGGTTTTAAAACTGCAACGGAAATCGACTCATCCGGTTATTCGAAGGGGCAAGTTTGCGGTGCATTTTCCTGCCATCTGTAGGAGTCGTAGGTCCGCCACATTCCATCAGAAATCTCCAGGCTGTCATTGGCAGGCACTACGCCACCATATGAATTATAGGCAGGATCAGAACTGCCGGGCGGCCATGTTTTGACGCAAAGGGACGCGGTGGCATCCTCAGAACAAGAATTTGTGAAGGGGAAGATGGTCCAACCCTGATGATTCTCGTAAGGGCGATGAGCGGTCAAGCAACCGCAAAGCACTTCAGAACCCCATAAGCAGGTACTTATCACAATCATGCTCAGGTAATTTCGTTTTCTAAGTCTCATAACCATAAAATCCTCTCAACATTCTGCCGCTAAATCCCATGCCATCTGCGCGTTGTGCCCAAAAAACGGTAAGTTGCATGCATAATTAATGCCGAAAATGCCCAAGATTGAAAAAAAAACATCGCGCCTTTCGACGGCTTGCATCAGCACGGTTCAAGGTTGATGTGGCGAACAGTAGAAGCGAATTTTTGGAACTAGTGACTTGCGGAGGTGAGCCTAAATACGGCATTTGCCGCAGCTTTGGTTAGCTTGGCCATGTAATCAAAATTCACCTGTGTGACCGTATCACACGTTCTGTGGTAGCAAGGATTACCGTCACCGCCAAAAAAGTTTTGGCTCATGACAATGGCTGGACGGTCGTAGTCCCAAAAAACTGCGTGATCACTGCGGTTGGTGCAAGCGGCAGTTTTACGAAGTGGGATCCCGAGTGATGTAATGGTGAACAGCAGAGTTTCTGTTAGGGTGCCTGATGTGTTTTCATTGCAATCAATGGCATGAAATTCTCCGTCGCTATCACTATCATAGCCAGTCATTTCAATGTTGATCACACTAACGTTCTTTATTTCGCCAGTTTTGGCGAGGTGTCTGGCGTAGGCGGCGCTGCCAATGAGGCCGCGTTCCTCCTCGTCAAAAGCAACAAACCTGATATGCCGTCCAAGGCTTTTCGTGGCGAGGGCGCGTGCGACGGTGAGAGATGTGATGATCCCTGAGCCGTCGTCGTCTGCTCCCGCGGTTTGGACCGTATCAAGATGGGCGGTCACTAGAAGTATGGAATCGTCTTTTGATCGCTGAGCTGACTTATCGGCCACGAGATTGATGCCCGTGCCGTAGTTATGCTCGGAGACAAGATAACCCAATTCTTCAAGCTCCCGAGTGAGCCATTTACGCGCCATAGTTTTATTGTCAGTAGTGGCGCGATTAGTGATGACCACTTGTCGACCGTCAATCAAGACTGGACGTGCTCCTGATAGGGTTTCGAGGTCTTCTCGCAGTTTTTTACTGTCGATGTCGATGATTTCGTCGGGTTGATCAGGGGCATTAAAGCCATCGGTTAAAGTACTGGAACTGTGTAGTGCAGGCGTTTTGCGTGCATTGAAATCAATTTTACGCGGATGAGGAAATCCGCTGAATTTTTTAAGTAGTACAGAAGCATGATGTTCATCGTAAGCAAAAAATAACCGGATATTCCGATGATTAAAGACCTCGGTTGCCACGGGTTCCAAGAGGTCATTGGCTAATTCAACATAGAAGAGGGACATGTTCTCGGGAACATGGATATCTAGTCCATCTGACGAGCCAGAGGTGTCTGTGACCAAGACTCGATCTAATTCAGTCGGAATGCGGGCATAGAATGGGGACTGATCGAGTTTAGAGACGACTCCAACGTTTACTGATTTTACTTGCGCCTTGACGGGATCCTGGTCGCGACAAGAGAGCAGGCAAAGGCATGACCAGGTGATCAGTGCTGCGGCATGTTTCTTTCCTCGAGATAATCTTGGCAAGGTGAGGCCTTTTTTCTTTTATTTCATCTTTTAAAAAGTCTTTATTATCAGTCACTTTAATTTGTTTTGGGGACGCTTGTCCAGCCCGTCCCGACGCTCCACAAAGGTCTAGCAGGGGGTGGGATTCTGATGTAAGACGTGGGGCCCTGTAATAGTGATTTGGGAAGCCAGCTCTGAGATCCCTAATGGATTATCCTTTTTATTCATATGACACCTAAAAAAACACATTCTAGTGAAACAGTTACTGGCCGCGACCGCCGGTTTGAGCGCCTTGCGCGACTGGTCAATTATGAGGGTATAACCAAACTGCGAAATGCCCATGTGATGGTGGTTGGGCTTGGTGGAGTTGGATCTTGGTGTGCAGAAGCCATCGTCCGTAGCGGGGTTGGAACAGTCACTTTGGTTGATTTCGACAAGGTCTCCATCAATAACTTCAACCGTCAGATGCCAGCCCTTGAGACCACTGTCGGTCAGCCGAAGGTGGTGGCACTCCACGAGCGTCTAAAATTAATCAATCGGCACTGCAACATCATCGTCAAAGAGCAGCAGGTTAACCGTTTCGAAATTGCCAATATTTTTGAGCAAAAGGTCGACTTTGTCGTCGATGCCATCGACCAGCTTGGTAATAAGTGCGCTCTTATCAACTACTGTGTCAGGCAAAATATCAAAGTCGTCACGTCGGCCGGTGCTGGCGGTCGTCTTGATCCCACACAAATTCGAGTGATGGACTTGTCAGAAACAAGAGATGACACCTTGGCTCGTATGGTCAGGATCTACATGCGTAAGCGGCACCAATTCCCCCGAAAAGGGCCATTCTACGTCCCCACGGTGGTGAGCCTTGAGCCCATTCGAGAGCCTGTGGAACCTGATTTCCCGGCGGACGCCGAGGACATAACGCCTGATGAGCTTGTAGGCCTTGATCCCATTTCCAAGGATCGCAGAAAAACGGTCATGGGTACCGCGTCTTTCGTCACAAGTTGCTTTGGCATGACGTGTGCCTCGGTTGCAGTGCGAAGCATCCTCGGAGAAAGTATTCCTGGACTGAAACGGCGGCCGAAAAGTTTTCGACTCCCACCAGAGCCTCCTTTGCCTCTACCGGATTATGAAGGCGAGCCGGTCGAGTGAGACTGAGCAAAGAATTGTCATTACTTAAGAGGAATTTGTCGTCTTGGGAGCATATTATGGTGGAATCGGTCCTCTGGTGTGATTTACGATAGTGGCTCACTGATTTTCGCTTTAAGTTTAGGGTCTTCTCTATGAATTTTGTCGAATTGCTGCAGTCAAGAACCATGCTCGCCCAGGTAGCACACCCGGAAGAGCTTTCCAGTCATTTGGCCACCGGTAAGCGTGCTGCATACGCTGGGTTTGATCCGACAGCAGAGAGTTTGCATGTTGGAAATCTTATGCCCATTATGGCCCTTCGCCGCTGGCAGCAGGCGGGTCACAAAGCCATCGTATTGATGGGCGGCGCCACCGCCATGATTGGTGATCCCTCGGGCAAGACCGAGATGCGGCAAATGTTGACCGTCGAGATCATTGATAAGCGTATTGAGCTTCTCAAGAAACAGTTCGCGCGATTTTTAGATCTGTCGCCGACTAATTTTACCATGACCAACAATGCCGATTGGTTTCGGGATATGAAGTACCTGCCCCTTCTGCGGGAGATCGGAGCCGACTTTACGGTGAACCGGATGCTGGCAGCTGAGTGCTTTAAGCAGCGCTATGAAAAGGGCCTCAGCTTTCTTGAGTTCAACTACATGATCTTGCAAAGTTATGACTTCCTGCATCTTAATAGATCTTTTGACTGCACGGTGCAGCTTGGTGGTGATGATCAGTGGAGTAACATGATCGGTGGCATGGAGTTGATTCGTCGCCGTGAGAAAAAGCAGGCGTTTGTCTGCACGGTGCCCCTATTAGTCAATTCAGCGGGTCTTAAAATGGGCAAAACCGAGCAGGGTGCGGTGTGGCTAGATCCCAACATGACAGCACCCTATGATTTGTTTCAATATTTCAGGAATGTCGAAGACGCGTCAGTTGAAAAATGCCTTTTCTATTTTACAGATCTTCCGGTGGATGAGGTTAGGCGTCTTGGTGGTTTGAAAGATGCCGCGATCAACGAC
>JBIJBX010000104.1:0-8446 GCA_044344995.1 Oligoflexales bacterium
TGAGTAAAGTGCGGTCATCAAAAGGATTTGAAATTTCAGCTACAACCTTTTCGTCAGGAGTGAACATAAATCGCTCTGACTGGCGGGTGTCTTCGACGACGGAGTTTTCTTGAACTTCAAAAGCCATGTACGTTCCACGGGGCGAGACTTTGGTAGATTGTAACCTGAGCATTTTGCACTGTAGAAAAAACTGACTGCCGGCGGAGAACTTGGCAATGAATTCCGGGCGAACTTTGTTTTCAATAACGATCGTATTGTCACTCAGCTCCCGAATGAGGGTCTGAAACGCGACATCAATTCCAGAGCTGGAGATAAAGACTGGCGTTTTCTCCCTCTTGCACTCCTGCAAGATTGGTTCAACGCCGCTAGGATTTGTCATTCATCCGTATCCTTTGTAAAAGCCGCATCCGCAAAGCGCTCAGTCATTCTTGTCACGCGAACGGTGCCAGGAAAAGACCAACTGACTCCGCCTGAGTAGGCCATCTCGCTATTTGAAAATACTTTTTGGTTACTTTTATTTTCAACCATGAGCGCCTGAAACTGAAACCTTAAATTTGTTGATTTGTCATAGTATACAGTAACTTGAACCATCTGACCAGCATCCTTCCGCGCGCAATAGACCCTAATATTTTCATCACGATTTGCTTCAGTCGGCGGCGCATTGCTGCAGTTTTCAGTCCGAACATGGGGTAGTTTATATTTGTCTTGATACATGCCCAGGATGAGGCTTGCGCCCAATCCTTTAAACAGTGCGTAATTTACGCCAAGAAGCCCGCCGGTTCTGGAGTTGTCGAGCCAGTAGTCGTTAAAAATAAATTCGTATTGAAATAGGTCGAAATTCAGGTTGAGATTTTTAGTCGTCAAATCAATGGCATGCGAAACGGTAAAACTAATGGCTGGGTCGCCAGCAGCGATATTGAGATCGTAGGTCTTATTGCTATGTTCGCTGCTTTGGCGGTGGATTTCCTTCTTGAGGTAGAAAGATAGCATTGATCTGGATGAGTCATTCCACGTCCAACCCACCCAAGGAATCAAGAGTTGCACGTCACGATTAGGCGTTACGACTTTGAGGCTCGATTCATCGGGGCTAGGAAAAAAGCTACTTCCTACCTTTGAGAATTCTATTCTGGCGTAGGCACCTGCAAATAGTGAGGGTGAAAACTGCTTTCTAACGTCGCCGAAGAATTGATGGGAGCGCTCCATGAGGTCGCCACGGATGGGGAAGGCTTCCAGACTAAAGCTTTCACCCAAAAATGCTTGTAGGGTTTCAGGCTGAATGAGCCAATCTTGCTTGTAAGTGTATCCCGCAAAAGAGACCGCTCCTTGCTGGCGAATGGGACCAACGCCAATGGAGGATTTTGTTCGAAGAGAGTAAGCGCTGCTGCTTTTTTCTTCAAGATTACCGATCTCCTGAGACGGCTGGTATCCTTGTGACTCTTTTCCAAGGGAATCGATTTGCAGTTGCCAAAAATGTGGGGTCTTAAACAGCGAATAGGGATGATATTTAAATATGGTCAACTCAGGGTCAGGCCGCTCGAAGCCTTTTAATTCGCCCATTTTTTTCTCGGATCCGACTGCTTTCAAGAGGTCTTTGACGGCTGCGGCGTCAGGTCCGCGAGGGAATTTTTGAAGATACACTGTCAGCCACTGTTTAGCCTTGGCGTCATCTCCTGATCGGTAATGATGGAGAGCCAGTTCGTAGGTAGCTCGAGCCCCGAATTCATCAGCCCAATGGGTTGCGTATTCCCAGTATTTAACCGCGCCACTGTCTCCGTAGAGTACCGCGATACACATACCCTGGTAAAAAAAATTAAAGGATCGCGAGGGTGAATTCTTTTGTATTCTCTGGAGCGTCGACAGGGCGGTTTTGACCTGGCCTGAATGATAATAGGCCGCAGCCAGTTGATTCCATGCCTGATAGTCGTTTGGGACAGCCCTTAGGTGCCGTCTGTACAGCAAGATAGCCTTGTCCCAAGAGGCTTTGGCGAACTCAGACTGAGCCTGAGAGATCGTCGATGATCGAGCTCCGGCAGAATCTGGCGCACTTTTTGCCTCGTTGTCACAGAACTGCCAGCAGGATAGCATGACTGTGAGCAATAACTTTATGGAACGGCTAGCACAAATGGGTAACCCCCTTGAAAATTCTGATATTGCACAATCGCCCATGTCGGGCGTTGATGTGTCGGTGGCTGGAATTCACCTTTCAGGGCCTAACGCTAAAAAGTCGGCCATTGTGGTTTTGTCATATAACCAAACTGAGTCCAAATTCGTGTCAGTATATGAAAAGATTGGCTCGGTTGGCAGCTTATTTTCTGACGAGCGTATCATAGAGATCTTAAGACTTGTTTCTAATTTGCAACATGTGTTCGTGGACTGCCCCACAACTGAGCCGCCCTGCGTAAAATGTGAGCGCCCAGTCTGTCCAGGGGTGCTCAGGTGCGATGATGTTGCTGTTGGAATGATGCTCGCAATAAATCAAAAAAGGGGCCGCAAAGGTGCCCATAAGTTGCGCCCTTTAAATCCTCAAAACATGCGACTCTGGGACGCCATGTATGGGCGAGGGGACGAGTTTGGCAACATGGAGCCTAGTTACAGCGCGAATTTGGCCCCCTTGGTGGTACGGGCGCGCACCCTTCAACGTCGCCTTCGTTCGGAGATGCCTGATATCCAGCTTCGCGAAACCCATATTCCATTTTTACTGCGCCAGATGGAAGGGCTCCTTGGTAAGACTGCATGGGCTGCAGGTTATCGTGGTTTTGAACAGGGTATACGCACCCGGTGTGAGATCTTAAAGCAGATTGCGAGTTCGAAGCCACCCAAAGAATTTTCCGGTTTGGGAATTAGAATAGCGCCCGATGATATTGAGGAACTGGCCAGCAGTGTGGAAGTGTTTCAAGCATTCATGGCCGCAGCTATGGCGACCTGGTCGGCCCAGGGCTTGTCGCGCGTTCCTACGCAGTACTTCTCAGAGAATGCTGGATGGGTCGAGTTGCTAGATGTCAATCAAAGTTATAGCCGAGATAAGTAGTTGAGGCCCTCTTGGATTGTCGCAAGATCTTTGCAGAAGGCAAATCGGACAAGGAACTGATTCGATTTGACCGTCGAGGGTTTCTCGTAAAAGACACTGGTGGGGATGACTGCTACCTTCTTAAACTCAGTCAGCCACATGGAAAATTCGTAATCTGTTAATGTTGAAACATGGCTATAGTCAGCCACGACAAAATACGTGCCTTGAGGCACTCTAAATTTGTAGCCAAGCTTTTGAAGGCCGTTGCACAAGGTGTCGCGGCGCTCAGTGTATTCTTGGCGTAGCCTTTCGTAATAGTCATTGCCAAATTCGAGGGCGCGGCACATGCCGACTTGCAGAGGTGTGGCACTGCAGAAAACCGTAAACTGATGCACGCCACGCAACTCATCGGTCAACCGCTTAGGCGCGAAGGCGTAACCAACTTTCCAGCCAGTGAAACTGAATGTTTTAGCCGTGCTGGAAATAACTACGGTTCTTTCCCTCATTCCTGGCAAAGACGCTAGCGTCACATGTTCTGAGCCGTCGTAAACAAGGGAATCGTAAACCTCGTCGGTGATAACCAATAAATCGTTTTTCCGCGCGAAATTCGCCAAAACCTCTAACTCAGATCGAGAAAATACCCGACCAGTGGGGTTGTGCGGCGTGTTGATTAGAATGGCTTTTGTGTTTTTAGTAAGCTTGGTATCCAAGTCCTGAGCGCTGAATGTCCAGTCGGGAGTTTTTAATTGTACTTCCACTAGTTTGGCACGAGCGGAAAACGCGCCAGCCGGATAGCAATCAAAAAACGGCGCAAAAGTGATGATCTCGTCTTGAGGCTTGAAGAACGCCTGAAAAGAGCAAAAAAGAGCCTCGGTCGCGCCTGAAAAAACAGTGACTTCGTGCTCGGCGTCGTAATTCAGCCCGGACGTTTCCCGCATTCTGGCCGCAAGAAGTTGTCGCAGGCGTGGCAGGCCAGCAGAGGGCGCGTATTGGTTTGAAGTGCCGCGAATCGCCGTGATGGCCGCCTCTTTAATCTCCTCTGGGCCATCAAAATTTGGGAAGCCTTGGGCGAGGTTGACGGCTCCATATTTGTTAGCCGCCTGGGTCATTAGGCTAAAAATCGACGTTCCAAAACCACTCCATCCATTAGGAATCTCAGGCATGAAGCCTCCAAATTACAAAAACAACAAACTGGCAAGATACCCTTATGTCTATACACCAACCGAAGTCAGTTTGGCCATGCCTCAGATTTTACCGATTTCGGGCCGGCGTAAAATTAAGCTTTCCCTGAAATGTCCGATACATAAGGTGACTTGCTGTGTGTCACTTTTGGGGGAAAACTTGATGCGGGTTCGCATGTCGGGCGCTACAGATATTGGTCGAAAAAGAAAAGGCAACCAGGACAGCATATTTTTTGACGAGTCCCATGGTATGGGGGTCGTTGCAGATGGGATTGGTGGGCGCAAAGGCGGTGAGATTGCTTCTTCAATTGCTGTTAATTCCATGAAACGCTCGTTTCAGGCCGCAGATGCAATCAGGCATGGCGAGGTTAATAGCTTTTTAATCAGCTCAATTGATCAATTGAACGAAGATATTCTCTCCCGAGGGCAAGCAGAGCCTGAAATAGCAGGAATGGGTACGACGCTCAATTGCCTAGCTTTTGTTGGCGATCGGCTGCATCTGGCGCATATTGGGGACAGCCGAACTTACCTCTATCAGGATGGGCAAATCTTCCAGTTAACGATTGATCACAATGTTGGAACCTTCGCCGAACGCGGATGGTTAAAGCCGCACCAAGTTATACCTGGAGCCCGTGACGAAGCTTTAGTGAAAGGACTTGGTCTTGGGCCATCTTGCGAGGTGGATATTTACGAGATTCCACTTAAAGTTGGTCAGATCTATATAACCTGTTCAGATGGTCTAAGTGGCATGATCTCAGACCAAGAGATAGCGAATATTGTTCGAAAAAACCACGGCAAGCTAGATACCCTGCCAAAGCTATTAATCGACGCTGCAAATGCCGCGGGTGGTCGCGACAATATCACAGTTCTTCTCAGTGAAGTCAGGAGGGCATAGTGTCGCAGCCACAGTATTTCCTAGTTAGACGTGAGGCGAGGGAATTCATTGGTCCGATGACCATCGATGAATTCAAGCAACGTTTCGATCGCCTTGAATTTGGTATGCAGGATGAAGTTTCAGGTCACTGCGGGCCCTGGGTGGTTCTGGATCACCGTGACGATATGTTGAAGCACTACTCTGAAATAGCGCGTATTTTTGGTGAGAACTTGCCGCTGTCTTGGCGGGAGACGACCGGACATGCAAAGGTTATCTCACGTAAAGATACTAGGAAGGATAAAAGGAGCGAGCTAGAGCAACAAAAAAAAGCCAGAACAGACTTTCATCGTTATATGGAACTTCGCAAGCGGCAAGCTATCGTGCGTACCAGAATGGCGCTATTGACGGTAATCGTGTCATTGGTTGTCGGGGCATGGATTGTTTTGAATAAAGATGAAGCGCCTGAAATCACTGAAATTCAATCTCTCGCTCAAAAAAGTGATCCAACTGAATTCTTAAACGTTATGGGTGTGAAAGTAATTCCTCAGGCAGCCCGATTGTCTAAGTCTCAGAAAATGCAGCCTGTATGGCTTCCATATTTGCGCATGTATGCCTTTTACACCACGGGCTCTATTGAGGGTGTGTCGCAAAAATTGCTTCGAGGGGATGTACCACAAGCGCTGCCGTCGGAGTGTTCTGTAGAGTTCTGGAAGCGGAAATGGCGTGAGAATGTAAATTCCACGGTGATGTTTATTCAAGGCACTTCGATGCAGAAAAATCCGTGGACAAAATTGCTAAGTATTGACCCAGATTGGGTGCGCAGGAGGCCGTCAAAAAGTTGGTCTCGGCCTAGAAGCTACATTGAAGGCTGTCTAATGACGGCTCACACGGCGATGCGGTCAATGTCTGTAGAAAAAAATAGTGACGGTAGCGAGTTCGTCAGCATGGAAGTCTCTAGTGGGATATTGGCCAGATTGAGGTTTCAACTAGATGCTATCAATAGCAATCGCACAAACGCTCCAAATGGTTTGACGGGATTATTAGCGCAACTTACATGTTTTGAGTCGCAGACAGTTTTCTCGGACTTGGATAAGTGCCGACAGGGTGTTGACCAACAATTCAAACCACTATTTGACGAACGCTATGCCTTAGCAGTGCTAAGGCTCGTTATCGGGGCGAAAAATCCTGGGCTAGAAAAGAACTTGGCGATTGCCGTGGCCAATTCTTTGCCAAGAATGGTAGCAGAAGATTTCATGAGTCGGCTTGATATGGCACCAGAAATAAAATTGATGGGATACCTCAATTCATATGGTGATGTTGATCAAGCTCTGGTGAGAATTGGAGAGGAATACCCCGAGATGATTTTTAGGCCTATTTAATTTTCGCCAAGACGGCGATTATCAGGAAGCTTTTGAAATGCGAACTAGGATGGTTCTAAAGTTTATTTTCCTGATCTATTCCCGGCGCTGCCGTTGGGTTTTAGTGTTTGGCATGGCCATGCTCTCGGTCTGCCCAGAGTTATTGGGTGCGGGCATTGTAGCTGTTAGATCGAAGGCAAAAACTGTAAAAAACGCCCCGAAGCAACGGAAGCCTGCAGGACGGTTGGACACAAAAATACCGCCGCCAGCAGCTAAGGTTGAAGCGCAAAAACTCAAACGATTAACTGCGTCAGGTTTGTATGACAAAGGGAGAGAATACTTTGCTGCGGGTCGCTACACTGAGGCTATTCAATATGCGGCCGCAGCGCAAAGGCGGACCTCAGCAAGCAAGCTACCGACGATTTTGGTGGCCAGGAGTTATTACCGGCTTGGGAAAGTGGCTCGAGCTGCAAAGCTATTTAAATCTGTACCGCTTAACGAAATCCCCAAAGAGGCTGCAATTGAGTATTTGCTGACGATGTTTGCCGCCGGGCGATATCCTGACGTGATCAGGGTATTTCCGATTATTCCAGACAATCATCCCTACCGTGATGTGGCCAAATTCTATCTTGGCTCATCTTTTATGCAGTTAAAACTCTACCAGAAAGCGAGTGTTGCGCTGAGGTCAGCCAGAAAAATTCCGGTAAGTTTAAAAGTTGAGCGGCGCCAGCTATTGTCCTACATCAAAGATATGCGAGCTGCAGAATCAAGGGGCCAATTCGCGGAAGCACCACAGTATTACACCTATGGCCAAGGCGCATATTTGCCACCGCCTGTAGATGTCGAGGGTCCGGCTCCGATTTTACCTGGAGGCGTACCTAGTAAAGCGCCATCGGCAAAGCCCACGCCACCAAAGCAGGGTCTTATGTTTTCAGTAACGCCCCGTTTTACTTTAAATTATAAATCAACTCGGGATGACTTTAACGGCTATGATCTCTCGCAAAAAGATGAACAAACACCAACAATTGCTGTGGATCTTGGCTTAAAATATCTCGGCACGCCCAGGTCTTTTGGGGGACAACCGAGCCTTGATTTAGTTCTTACGCCTTCACAAGCCAACTCCGAAACGAAGACAACAACATCAAAATTGACTGCTGATGCCGAAAATCCCTCGACCGTGCAGAATGTAACGACGCGCTCGGAATCAAAGAGTAATGTTTTTCTACAAAATATTAGCGTGGTTGGTTTGTTGCCTGTCAGTGAGCCTATTGATGTTAGGGCCGGATTTTTGCAGGTTGAGAAAAGTGTAAAGTCGGCTTCAAACAGCGCGAGCTCGACCACTCAATTCAGTGGGAAAGTAAGTGGGGATTATGATCCTTTGGATTTTGGTTTGGAACACGTGGTCTCATCAAGCAGAACGAAAGGGTCCAGTGATAAATCGGAGACTTCGACATCAACATTGTCCATCTCCTTCAGCGGTGATGAATCTACCACGTCATTAGTTGCATCCCTAACTGCGAATAAACCGTCGAGCGATGGAATTAAGGGTGGAACTAATATTGAAGTGTCCTGGTCGCGCCCTCTAGGAGACTTTTCATTGGAATTGAGCGCAGCTAAGAATGATTCATCGAGAGAGCCTTTAACTGCGGAAAATAAGGTTTTGAGCCAGGCAACGATCAAGGGGGAGCTGGGTTACAGCTTGGGAGTTGGCCTTACGATTACCTTAACGGGTAGTCTCGAGCAAATTGCACAAATGCCCATTTTGAAGGATGACACTATTGCGGAAGGGCCCGACGAAGTTTTTGCAACTGGTATTAATAAGCAAGGTCTGATTTTGGTCAAATATGCGCCAGTCAGTTTTGCCTCTGCCAGTGTTTCCTATGATTACAATGATCGGACACTGAACGTATCGGATCCAAACTTTAAACTGAAGATGCTAAAAAAGAACTGGAGCCAAAAAACAATCACCGCCATAAACTTGGGCCTCAACTACACCTTCTGAGGCGAAGGTTTTAATTTTTTAACA
>JBIJBX010000228.1:0-4287 GCA_044344995.1 Oligoflexales bacterium
TTGGTGAGTTCAACGCCATCGGCGGCATTTAAAACGACTTTTGAATCTGGATAATCAAGTTCAATGCGAAGTTTAGCGGGCCCTCGGTTTTGGGACGCCATTTTAGCCAATGTACTGAGGGCTGGTTTAGGGTCAGCGATGATACTCGCACCCTGCCGCATATTAATTGAGACCGTGTAGGATTTGACGGCTTGTTGCCTGATTTCTTCGATGGTGAGAACCCGTTCAACTTTCATGCGCATGACGGTGCCGTCAGGAAGCTTCTTAATGGAAGCTTGAACCCAAACTGGAGTTCCAGTCGCTGGAAAGGACGTCGGGATGTCTTTTTCAAACATCATGGCTTCCACTGCACCCGTGCGGTCTTCCAGTAATACGAATGCCCTTGGTTTTTGGTCTTTGCGACTGATGGTGACGGTGCCGGCTTGGAATATGCAAACAATCTGCACTTTGTCCTTGCCTGATAGTGTCGCGTGGTTGGGGGCGTCTGACAGTGTGGTCTTGCCGAATTTTTTGAGGTCAGCCTCGTAAAAATCAAGGGGGTGGCCTGTGAGGTAGATGCCTGTTAGCTTTTTTTCTTCTTCTAAAAGTTCGATCGTAATGGGCGCTTTGTATCCTGCCGTGCCAATCCAATCAGGATGGGCGTCTTGATTTGATTTGTTGTCTTGAGATTCCTCGTCTGAGCTGAAGTCGAAGAGGGATTTTTGTCCCTGTTTTTTGGCCGTAAAGTGGGTTTCGCTATACTTCACCACATCATTAATAATTGAAAGCATGTGCTCTCTTGAAAGACCAAACTGATCAAGAGCGCCCGTTTTGATGAGTAGCTCCATCGTCTTTTTGCTAACATCAAAGTGCAGGTTTACGCGGCGAGCCATATCAAAGAGGCTCGTGAAGGGCCCATTTTTTGTCCTTTCTTCGACCAAGGGCTTAACAGAACCGGCGCCGATGCCCTTAATGGCCGCAAGGCCCCAGCGGACTTTACCTTTTCCGGGGACTGTAAACTCCATGGAGCTTTCATTGATGTCAGGGGGCAGAATTGAAATTTTCATGCGCTGACAGTCAAGTGCGTAAGAAATGACTTTATCCGTGTTATCCAAGTCACACGTCATGATCGCTGCCATGAAGAGTTCTGGATATTTTGTTTTTAGGTAGGCGGTTTGGTAAGCGATTAGACCATAGGCTGCCGAGTGGGATTTGTTAAAGCCGTACTCAGCAAACTTTGCCATCAGGTCGAAAATCTGACCGGCTTTCTCGGGGTCTAATTTATTCTCAATGGCGCCGTTGAGAAAACGTTCACGCTGGGCATCCATCTCGGATTTGATTTTCTTACCCATGGCGCGGCGCAGCATGTCGGCTTCACCGGGCGTATAGTTGGCAAGGGTTACAGCCGTTTTCTGAACTTGTTCTTGGTACAAGATGACGCCGTAAGTTTCTTTTAGAATGTCTTTGAGCTGTGGCAGCGGATAAATGATCTCTTGGCGTCCATGTTTACGCTCAACAAAGTCGTCCACCATGCCAGATCCCAACGGACCTGGTCGGAATAGGGCTACGAGTGCGATGATATCCTCAAACCGGCTGGGTTTTAGCTTTGTTACAAGTTGTTTCATGCCGTCACCCTCGAGCTGGAAGACGGCTGTGGTGTTGCCTTCGGCGATATTTTTGTAGACGTCTTGTTCCTCGAGATTGATGGCAGCAAGGTCAAAGTTTTTATCGGCGGATTGCTTGATGAGTTTTAGTGCGTATTCAATAACCGTCAGTGTTTTTAGACCCAGAAAGTCAAATTTAACCAGACCGACTTTTTCGGCGTTTTTCATCTCGTATTGGGTGATGAGTCCGCCTTCTTCAGTGGTAAATACAGGAAGGTACTCAGTCATGGGGCCATCTGACATGACGATGCCGGCGGCATGGGTGCCTGTTTGGCGGTTTAGACCTTCAATTTGTGCGGTGATGTCTAGGATGTCTTTAATGGTTCCGTCTTTTTCGGCTTCTTCTCGCAGGCGAGGTTCTGCTTTAAGGGCTAACGGTATAGTTGCTTCAACCTCTTCGCCTTTGTCGTTAGGTACTTTCGCAGGAATAAGTTTAGCGATCTTATCAGCCCTACCGTAGGAGATTTCCATGACACGCGCCACGTCACGGACCGCGAGTTTTGCTTTCATTTTTCCGAACGTGGCGATCTGGGCGACATTGGTCGAGCCGTATTTTTGTGTCACGTAATCGATCACTTCGCCGCGGCGGTCCTGGCAAAAGTCCACGTCAAAGTCAGGCATGCTGATACGCTCTGGGTTAAGAAAGCGCTCAAACAAAAGATTAAATCTCAAAGGATCAAGATCCGTAATTCTCAAGGCGTAAGCGACTAAAGATCCAGCTCCGGAGCCCCGGCCTGGGCCTACGGGAATGCCGCTGTTTTTCGCCCAGTTGATGAAGTCTTGAACGATCAAGAAGTAGCCTGGAAAACCCATTTTTTGAATGACCGAAACTTCGTAGGCAAGGCGCTCTCGGTATTCGTTTTTTCGCGCGTCATCAAAACTTGGTCCGTAGATTTTTGATAGGGTTTCAAAACGCTCTTCGAGCATGTCTTTCGCGATTTTTTCGAGATAACTGGCCTCGTCCATGCCGTTGGGGGCTGGATACTTAGGGAGATAATATTTACCAAAAGTGAATGAAACGTTGCACTCATCGGCAATTTTCAGGGTGTTGGCGATGGCTTCTGGGTGCTTTTTATAGACTTCGAGGAATTCTTGATTGTTAAGTAAATGAAAGCGCGCACGTTTGTTGCGAGAACGAAGTTCTTTAAATGTGATACCAGCTTTGATCGCGACGAAAACACTTTGAGCCGTGACAAAGGAGGCATCCAAGTAATGCGCGTCAGCACTAGCGACAAGGGGAAGATTATAGTGCTTGGAGACGGCTACCAGATCCGCCATCAGCTCCTTTTGACCAGACAAGCAATTATCAATTAATTCGAGATAATAATTGCCTTCGCCGACGTAGCCTTGAACGGCTTCAATATGCTCTGAAATGGCGTGGATGATTTCCTGTGCATCAGAATTCGATGATGCGAAATCTAATGGGCCTGTTGGCTGCAGCCCCCTAAGTCGACCCAGTAAGAAAGCAATCTCACTTTTGGAGTCCCCAGACAGGGCGATCATATCACCGCGCCACTGGCTTAAATGTTCAGTTTTGACGACGGGGACTTCTTTTAGGCCCTCCGTGTAGCCGGCACTCACAATTTTACAAAGATTTTTATAGCCCTGGTTATTCTTACAAAGGAGCACAAGGTGAAAGGCACCGATGTCTGGAAAGGCCATATTAGCTTTGGCGGCAAGTTCCAGTGCCTTCGGGTGCCCTTCAAAATAAATCTCACTACCGATGATGGCCTTGATTCCCTCGGCCTTGGCTTTGCTGTAAAACTCAACAGCTCCAAACAAGTTACCGGAATCCGTCATAGCGACGGCCGTATGGCCCCATTGCTTGGCTTTCTTGACTAGATCACCTGGCCGAATGGTTCCATCAATAAGGGAATATTCGGAGTGGACATGCAGGTGCACAAAGGGTGCTACCGGGATGACCGCGTTAGATGGGGTTTTTTCGTCAGCCATTATTTGGCTCAACTCCGCTACTGGCAAAGGATTTAGGGCAAGATACTACGCCCGGATCTTAGAAATGTAAATGGGGACACCCACCTGATTGCCCATTAAATAAGCATATTCTCGATTAATAGCCAATCAGGTGGGTGTCCCCATTTTGAATTTTAATTAAAATCCGGGAACCACACAGCGAATACCAAATCTGGTATCTGATTTTGGGAAATCCATCAAGCAACGCTCGTTTGGATTTAATGAGTTGGCACAAATGCGATAAGGTGTAGAAGTCGTCTGTGTTGTCGCTGTAACAAGTGCGAAATAGTTATTTATGTCACGCTTGGACCCTGTCGCCGTCCATATGCCAACTGATGATGTGATCAAAGGCACCTTTCTTTCTGTATCATTGGTGCTTGGTGTTTCTGGCACCACAGCGCTTGGCATAAAATCATAAGTTTCGATCTGAGTAGCTCCCACCTCATAAGCGGTCGGTAACCGCATACCCTTACTGCTGCAAATTGATAGATTTGCTTCGTGCCAAGTCACATTACCGCCGCCTTGAGTTGATGGATCGCTATTAGCTGGCATATCCAGAGTTCCTGTGTGCGACTCGGTCGTGTAGTACAAACACGTATTTTCCTTCGCAGTACCCCCAACGTAAACGTACGTTGGGCAGGCTCGACCCGTGATGCTGCTGTACACTGTCATG
>JBIJBX010000307.1:0-2624 GCA_044344995.1 Oligoflexales bacterium
AGGGTTTCGGCATGACTGATGATCGACTTGATAGATGTTCCATTTATGCTCATAGATTCGGAATGTTAGCGTCTATTTTTCGAGGTAAATGGGGACAGCCGACTGATTGGCTATTAAAAACGCAGACACCTAATCAAAACTCAAGCGTTGTACCCATTTAGAGTCACTTAGTCGCTGACACAGATGTGTTTCATTGTGAGTTGCGAATTCGACGCATTAGGGGTGGTTTGCCCCTGAAAGTTGCAGAAGGAGCTACCTTGCTGGTCTGAACCAAAACCTATCATAAAATACATCCCCGCAGTCCAACCGGGAGTCATAGTATGAAAAAAAGCTTGTTGAGCAATCGCGTTGTCACTCATTACAAAAGGCCAAGTCATGCTATTACACATACCCAGTAACTCGTCATAAGTTGGTAGGCGCCAATCGGATTTGCCGTTATGAGTTAACCCATCGCAGTTTTGTGCTGCTCCGTTATGAGTCCCCCCAGGAAACACTTTGCTCCACCATAAACTAGAGTCTGAAAGTTTTTTTGAGCAACGGTCCTGATTGGCAGCACAGGTTGATGGGGCTCCAGAAGTTGTTGTAGTGACATCCACCCAGGTAGGGGGCGCAGCACAAGATCCTGCCTTCCAATTAAAACCGGCATCACAGGATATGGCACTACACGCTCCGAAACTTCCCCAGCTACCAGCGCTACTACAGGTCCTACTTTGCCCTCCTGTTCCGTTTGCAACAACGCAAGACTGAGTTTCCACAGCGTTTGGAGTGCAGACGCTCGTCATTGGTATTAGTACATTGCTCAGATTTTCTGCGATGTCGGTTAATGTTTTATCTCCGTTGGAAGGATCAACAAAAGTTGACCTAATCCTTATATTGTTTAGTTCCTCCTTTGGTGCAGAGAAGGAGAAATTGCTGGCATCAGTCGCTGCGGACATGCTCACAGGTAAGTCGTTGCCTGAATTCTTAACACTTACGAGAAGCTTTATAGTCGAACTTTCTTGGAATTTAGTTCCGTCTGTTTTCGACGCAAATGTACATCCAATTAAAACATCTGTATTGCTAGTGCTGTCGCTTGAATTACAGGTTAGCCCAAATCCACCCGCTACGTCGGACGGTTGTTCCGTATTTTTCTGATCTTTCCCATCGGTAGCCGAGCTTGCACCGGAGCCAGCAAATTCCGCGCCTGAGCATGCTCCTAATAATAAAGACAAAAAAATCAGATCGGGTCTGATGATTAAAGACAATGTTTGAACTGTGGGACGTTTTGGCATTTTTTGAATGGGCCCCTCTTCCACACCTAATTCAGTTTCGGTCTCTTAGCGTTGAAACTTTAGGCGAATATTTTCCGATAAGAGTTCGATTATATTGAATAAAATTTTAAAAATTATGCTTCTCAGGAGGGGCTGAAAGTAGTTGGGGGCCGTGGGCTTAAAATTTTAACTAACCAAATTAATTGATATAATTGCAGCAAGAAAGTTTTAAAACGTTTTGGAGTAGCATGCCAAAAAAAAGATCCCCGAAAGAACTTTGGGAGACTTACAAAGAAGTTCTGCGAATGCGGCAGCGCGTCATTATTATTTCGACGCTTGCTGCACTAATTATTTGCGTGACTTTACAAAATACAGGATCCGTTGAAGCGCTGGAGGACCGAGTTGGAAGGCCCGCTTTATTTTATATCAGAGAACAGTTCGGTCTGGCTCCGAAACTTGATCCGCGTCTAATTATCTACGCCTACAACGACGAAGCCGTCAACGAATGGGGTCGGCCAGAACTTTTAACTGGTAAGCTTTGGGGCGAAATTATGGGTGCCATAACGGACCATAAGCCTAAGGCTGTCCTAGTAGACATGATTTTTGGAAATAAGCGCAAAGATCCTGCCGACGTTGCTGCCATGAATCGTGCGTTTAAGCGATCAAGCCCAATTTATACTGGGGCCGTGGTCATGCCAAACCCGTTGAAGCGTGCAAAACCGCTCGATATGACTCACAAGGAATTCGCAGCTACGCCGCAAGACCTAGCATTTTTAAAAAAATATCAGGGGTCAAATTCAACCAAGACGCCTTACGGACCCGCCGAAAATTTGAAAGACCTTCACCGCCGTGTAGGACAGATTAATTTTCGTGTACCGGGTTTCTTTAAACCTGTGGTTACATTTCCTCCCGATAAAATACTAAAGCATCTAGCGTTGGCGCACTTTGAATCCTCCATGGTTAAAATCGATGGAACCGACCTCTACTTGAACGGTTCAAAGATTGGCCTCAACAAGGACGGTGAAGCCATCGTTAATTGGAGTGACAAGAAAAGCTATTTCGAAAACACCTACAATATTCTAGACCTCGTGGAGATGAGGCGGGCTGGACGTTTAACTAATTTAATCACTCCTGAATCTATTGTTTTATTTCTCCCCTTAATGTTCACAGGCAATGCAGATTTTAAGCAGACTTTTGTGGGTCAGCTCGTCGGTGGCTACGTCCAAGCCGCTATTATTAACTCTACTCTTACGGGTCAGTGGGTCCACGTGATGGATCCTGCTTACTTTGGGATTTTTTTAGCATTGCTTGCGGGTTTTTCTGGCGCCTTGATAAGGCGAAACTACGTCATGATCCTTTACACACTAGGCGTAA
>JBIJBX010000105.1:0-8352 GCA_044344995.1 Oligoflexales bacterium
AATTTAAGTCCGACCAATCGATAATGAATGGGACGCCGCAGGCCTCGCGCAACTGCGGATAGTCATCAAGCGCCAGACCTACTTCACTAAGGGCTTTGGCAGTGTCCCGCAAGAGGTCGTCAACTTTCCGCTCCTGGATTTTTGCCAAAACTTGCCCTTTTGGCATCACCACCGCTAAATAATTTTGACCGCTGATAACCTCCATCGGGGGGATTAAGCTAACTCGCTCCATACTTCTGGCGATCTCCATGGCCCTTTTCCATCGATTCAAGACTAAATCTCCCTGACGTAAAAAAGACGATTTGGCCAAATTAACCGCCAAGGGTAGCGCGTGTGCCTTATATTCAAAGCTTTGAAAATGAAATCCCTCCCCTAAAAAGGAGTCGAGCCCCCGCTTCTCTTCGTCGCTAAGGTTGAGGAGCCGATGGACAAAGCTTAACAAGGCGCTTCCATCAAAAGAGTTGTAAAAACGAGACTGTAGATCAGTGGCTTGCTTCATAATATTGATGACCCTGTCATATTGCTGGAGAACTCCGGAAAAAACCTGGGGGTTAAGTCCTATTATCTCATGGGCCCTGACGAGCCCCAAAACACGGGGCAGCCGCCTAGGCTGAATTGGGTGGGTGTCTTAGGCCTAGACAGTTTGTCATGTTACCCAACAGAGGTGCTTGAAATAGGGATAGGGTTTTTTACTCAAATTGCTGTTTTTATTGAGATTAATCTGCATTTGGGCCGTCCTCCCAAAAGCCCCTCTTGTGGCATGCCCTTTGCTTCGGTTAGTTTATGGGCGGCAACCCGCCCGGGCTTTAGTCGATCTAGAAATGCATGATTCGGAGGACGTCGTCGTGGAAAAGCAAATGGAAAAACCGACCTCTAATATAGTCTCCCTGTTTGGTAACAAGAAAGTTACCGCTGAAGACGATCAAAAAAACTTAGATCAAACCGAAACTTCGAAAGAGTCCTTCATGGACGCCATGCAAAGAAATTTCGAGAATCAGGAGCGCCTGAGGAAAGAGCGCCTAAAAGCTAATCAATCGGTTTTAAAGTCTTACAGGATCAAGAACTGATCCCTAAGTGTTCGTGCTGTTGTTTTTGCTGTTGTCGTCGTTGTTTTAGCTGTAACTCCATCTGTCGCTGTTAAGGAACCCACCATGTCATCCACCCCGTCAAATCCCGCAGAAATCACCAAAAAAGGCAAAATTCTTGACTTCTCCGCGTTTAAAAATAAACAGGAGATCAACAACGAGTTTTCAAGAGCTAGAAAACCACTATTTGTGAATTCAGACAAAGGAAGCATCTCCGGTACAAGCGACCGAGCACAACCAGTTCAAGCATCTGAAGACTTTGGCGATCGCTTACAAAAGATTCGTTCCAGCCTTGAGCGCATAAATACCCTGATGGCAGATCTTAAGAAACTATCCACCAGCCGCGAAAAAGATCAAATAAACTAATCCAGAAAAGATTTAGCTGAACCCTTCAAGTCGATTGCACTTGGGCAATGTAAGACAGCTCCCTAAACTTCTGATCTAGGTCAAGGCCATAGCCAATCACGAATTCATTTGAAATGGAAAAGCCATAGTAGTCGACATTGACGTCAATTTCTCGGGCTTCAGGCTTGTTAAGCAAGGTGCAAAGTCTTAATGATTTTGGACGGCGCTCAGATAAGATCCGCAATAGGTAATCAAGAGTCCGACCCGTATCGACAATATCCTCAACTAATAGCACATTCTTATCAGTAATATCGGTGGAAAGATCTTGCGTGATTTTAACTGTGCCCGTTGTCTTTGTGCCGTTGTAACTGGCACAACCAATAAAATCGACGACAACAGGCACTTTTATTTCCCGAACCAAATCCGCGGCAAACATAAATGCGCCCTTCAACACGACAACCACCACCAATTCTTGGCCATTTAAATCTTTCGTTATTTTTTGGCCCAGCTGACTCACTCGCGATTTGATCGCGGCTTCATCGTGTAGTGGTTTGAACTTGAGCGTTTTGTGTTCGATTGACATTTAAGATCCCTTTGCGAAAATACTTTTTCGAATTAAACAAATCGCCAAATGAGCGACTCTGCGTTAGCCGTATCTTTTAACACGTAAGCCGAAGCTACCCGTTTTGAGACCGAGTCAACCCTATCCAAGTCATCAGCATGGATCAGAGCTAAAACATCGCCAGCGGAGATTCTATCACCTACCCGTTTCAAACTTGATAACCCAACCGCGTGATTTACCTTATCAGCGGCACGACGACGCCCGCCACCCAATTCCACAATCGCGAGTCCTAACTCACGCACATCACAGCCAGCAATGACTCCATTTTTTGTCGCACACACTTCTCTGACGTGCTTCGCTTTGGGTAATTTTTCGGGGTGCTCAACTTGACGTAAATCTCCGCCCTGCGCCACCACGACTCTCGAAAAAACCTCGAATGCCCGACCGGAATCCAGATGAGAACTCAGGCGAGCAACCACTGTATCTCGTGACTCGCTGGGGCGCGCCAACAGCACCATTTCAGCGGCAAGCTGAATTGACAGATCGCGCGTTGAAGCGGGACCTGAGCCTCGCAGCACCTCAACACATTCAGCAACTTCTAAACTATTGCCTGCACGATCACCCAGCGGGCTTCCCATATCGGTGAGTGCGCAACGAACATGCAAACCACTGGCTTTACCTACGGTAGAAATAGATTCAGCTAACGCCAGGGCATCGCTTTTATCCTGCATGAAAGCGCCAGAACCAAACTTTACATCCATCACCAAGCCACCGATACCTTCGGCAAGCTTTTTGCTAAGAATCGAGGCTGTGATCAATGGCACACTTTCTACCGTGTCCGTGACGTCTCGTAAGGCATACAAACGTTTATCGAGCGGCGCGATCTGCTCGGTTTGGCCCATAAAGACACCACCGTTTTTCTTCAATAACATTTCTGCATCTTGGGACGTCAGGTAGACTTTTAGCCCATCAATTGACTCCAGCTTGTCCAACGTGCCGCCAGTGTGACCGAGACCTCGCCCCGCAATCATGGGCACTCTCAGACCCTCAAGAATACAAAGAGGCATAATGATAAGGCTTGTCTTGTCGCCAACACCACCCGTGCTATGTTTGTCGACAATGTCGTCCTTGGATCCAGACCAAGTTAAAACTTCTCCTGAATCGCGCATGGTCAGAGTCAAAGCTGATGCTTCATCCCTGGTCATGCCGCGGAGCAGTATGGCCATAAGCATGGCAGCCACTTGATAGTCCGCGACTTCACCCTTAAGAAAACCGCCAAAAAAACCGCGTATATCCTCAGAGGAAAGGACGAGGCCCCGCCTCTTTTTGCGGATAATTTCTTGGGGTAGCATGACCATGGAAGTTCCTGATTTATTTAAAAATTCTTATAGATTTTAATAAATCTATTAAAATATTGACTTAAAGTGGACACTGGTGTATCTTACGCCCCTATTTTGGGCTACGAAACAAGTTTTTAGATATTCGCTGAAGATTTCAGCCCGTTCCGGTCCAGAGGTTCGTCCCTGTATTCAATTGCATGAGGAGGGTCATAATGGAATTTGAAACAACCACCGATGCCAGCGGTAACAAGGTCAAGAAATTGCCACCTTCAGTTGTCAAAGATATTGAACTGAAAAACCACGCGCGAAGGCTAGCAAACCTCTCACCAATCCGCATAAAAGTTCGTGCATGTATTGCCTGCGGCATGCTGTTTGAGTCGGCGGGTAATCGTACATGTGGATGCAACACAAGAAGCACTGGTTTCATCGCAGGTCGTGAAATTATCTAATGGGTATAGCCCCGCATCGACCGGCGTTTTGATGACTTTTTTGCTCTTTATCAAACGCTCGGCAAAATTTGCCTAACGTTAATTTGTAAAAATCCGAAGACCCCCAAAGTGAATTAATCTTTGGGGGTTTTACTTTAATGTCGTCTCCAATAAAATTTGACCGGAAGCCCTACGTAGTCTCCTACGTAGACACCCAGGGACAACAACAAAAAATTCGCCGGGTCCCCCCTCCAAAGCTGCATAGCGCGATGCCAACAGACCGAGTCGAACTAAAAACGCGCCGGAGCGATCACTTTCAGGCCGGCGAAGAGGTCACCGTTAAACGGATTAACCCACGCCATCCCAATGTTTTGCAGGTCGAAAATGACAAAGGCCAGACTACTTTCATCTCCCACTACGATATGATTTTTGAGCAAAAAAGCGCAGAAAATCTGAGCATTGAATCAACTTCTAGCCAAACCGAGCCTGACGACGACACCCCTATCAGTAGCTCCTATTTAGATTGGCCATAAGTAGCTCTGTCACATACAAACAAGCGACTTAAAAACTCAGCGAATAGCGTCAGCTATTTGACGCTATGAGGTCTAACCAAGCAACTTATCCGACACCTTACAACTGCGTGCGCAAAGCCATATAATAGATGTAAGGCAAATCGCTAAATGCTGAGGGGGCGCAGATACTTATGGCCGTAAGTGTAGCACTAAACCAATGGTCAGAAAAAACCGTTGGCATGATCTGCGACGAAAAAGGGCTCTTGTTAATCTTTAAAGAGCTACTCCGTTTGAAGTCGTGGCAAATTGCGGGCGTCTCCGTCAAGGTAGACGAACTTCTGGAACTTCGTTTAGCAAACAAAGTTAGCAGCTTTATCATTGTTGATTCGCCAACGCTGCCCGCAACCGAGATCTTAAGAGTTTTATTCAAAAACCCCAGAGCCAGACTAACACCCACACTCGTGCTATGTTCTAGCTCAAATCCAACTGACCTTATAATTTATGAAAAAATATTCCACGTCACACCCTGCCCGAAACCCCTGACAGCTAATAACTTCAACACCGCGTTCGCCCAGATGATAAGCCTTTGGGAACAACCGCCAATGGCCGCGCTACGCAAAGTTGCGTCTTTGGTGGACGAGGGCAACCAAAGTCAGAAGATTGAAATCCTAGAGCGCCTCATGAGCAACAACCTTGCCATGCCGCTGGCATTGTCAGGCGTCACACAGTTGCTGCTGTCCCTAAACATGTTCAAAGAAGCGGAATCAAAACTACTGGAGCAATGTAAACTTCACATCAAAAATCCAGCTATGCTTGCTCTGTGTGCCTGGTTTTACTTGAGTAATCGCATGCCAACTCAGGCCGTGCGCTTCCTTGAAAAAATCAAAACCATTGCACCAACCTCGACGTTATTGAATCTCGACCTCGCAACCGCCTATATAAGCTCTGGGGAGTTATCATCCGCGATTCAGACACTCCATGACTGGGGACGCCGAAACCAAGGCCATCCACACCTTGAGAATTTTTTGGCAAAACTATTGATAGCTGACGGAAGACCGGACGCTTTTGAACGCTACGGGTTATCAAAGCAGATTATGCAAAAGCATTTGCACGATTGGGAAGCCCTGGAAAACAGTCAGCCAAATCCACCAACTGTTACCACCAACGAGCAGAATGCATCATGATGAATAAAAAAATTGTCGACTCCGCCGCCATCGGTATTCTTTTTTCGAGACCAGCTATAACGGAAGAGCTGGAAATCGCTGCTTGGAAAGCCGTGCGTGACGACATTCTTGAAATCACGAAATCGGCAAATGCGGTGATATGTATTCATGCCGAAGCAGGTGCTGGCAAGACAACGTTCATCCGTCAACTAGCGACTGCTGGAGCAGACTTCGCTGATGTATTAGTTCTTAACCCAACAGCGCCCGCCATGCATGCCGGCTGGATTTCTCAAGGTCTATCTCAGTGGCTGACGAGTGACTCGGCAAATAACCGACAATTTCAGCTAAGATTTTCTGGATTGAAAGACACAGAAAGAAGCATTTTGCTCTGTCTCGATGTCAGCGAAATAGCAGACCCTGGGCAGATGGCCGGCGAGCTGTCTGCCTTGCTGAACCTTGCCGACGCGAGTGGAATCAAACTCTCGATCGTTATCTCTTGTACAGATTCCCTTTGGCAATCGTTGTCAAACTGCCAATCAATTGAAAGTCGCATCCTTTATGTCAAGGCTCTGCCATCTTTTTCAGATCAAGAACTTGCTGAACAAATTAATCGAAAACTTCTCAAGCATCCCTCTTTGCGAGGCGCGCTCGATGCGAGCCAAGTTTTAAATTTGGCTAAAAATGCGGCTGGTTCGCCAATGCGCATGACTCGACTAGTCTGCGCTCAACTCGGCATTGAAATCCCGACCACAAACGTCAAATCAAAGAAACAGGAAAAGAATTCATCAGGAAAAAAGACCAAAAATCAGCAGGATCAAATGGCGATTCCATTTGATGATCTGCTAGCTCCCGAGTCGAGTAAAGGCTGAACATACGAATGAAACGCCGCCACAAAAAAAGTGTGATCGCCATCATGGTCATCGTGGCTTGCGTTTATATTGGTAACTTGGTCATCGACAATCCGTATACACACAGTTTGGTGAACTATTACATCAACAATCAAGTGTTGAAAAATTTACCGATTCGCGCGGACTACCAAAGCATGAAGCTACAGCTGGTACCGCCGGCCGTGAATATCTATGGCATAAAGATTACCAGTCAAAGTACAAACGGCGAGACCAACGAGCTACTATCATTGTCAACCTTGACATTTAAAGTATCCCCTTGGTCAATCTTTATGGGAAGTGCCCAACTTGGAAATCTAGAGCTAAAGGACTTAAGAACGGCCTGGCCCCTACCCCAAGATTTTATGGCGGCCATTGAAGCTCTTCAAGCGACCAACCCAAAGACCGCAACTCAACCCTCTTGGCCGCCAACATTTCCACCGCCATTCCACTCCCTCAAAATCTCAAATGCCTCCATCGTGGCAAGACTGGACGGGATTTCCGTAAATTCCAATCAAGACCCAAAAGAAGTCACCAAAATTTCTGCTGAGGGTTTAAGCCTAAACGCGGAGTTTATTGACTGGAAGTCGTTCAAAGTCGATTTGAACTCTAATAACACCTCGATCACCGATCGTTCCTCCTCTTACCTGGAAGACGGACGCTTAAACCTACGCGCCGAGATGCGTGGTAAAACATTTGTCGGCAAGAAAATTGAGATCTCATCCCCACGTATGAACTTCTTCGGTAAAACCAACGTTGAAATCAAAACCAAAAAAAATAGCACGATTATTGACAGCATTGGGGTCAATATTCTTGGCGAGAATATTGAAGGCGACATGAGCATTATGGGTTCTTTCCTCGATCTACCGGGCAGTCGTGGTGGGTTTCAAGCCAGTAGCAAGACCACATTTACGATTCCAATAACATCAAAACAGTCGCCGACATTCCTAACCACTGGCTCAATTACCAGCAGAGACGCGCGGTTTTTCAGTTTTCGGCTGTATGAGACAGAATCTGACTTCGAAATTGATATGAACAAATTCAAACTGCTAAATACATCACTCAAAATTGGCGACACTGTTGTCGCAAAAGGTGGTGGCCAGATTAATTTTGACAAGTTGGTTTCCTACGATTTCAGCTTAAAACCAATGAACTTACCGTTTCGAAACCTCATGGATCTTTTCAATGTTGACGTCGATGTTGCCAATTTTGAGCTTTCGAGTCCCGACTTCAGGATTAAGGGGACAAGCTCGCCTTATAAAATGGAAATCACCTCGGACGCGACTCTAACGAATTTCAGCACCCAGTCAGCCGATTACGATCACAGCCGACACCCCATTCCACCGACTTGCCAATTAAATCTCAACATGGAGGTGAATTCTTCGGCATTATTTTTCCGAAATACGGTTGGACACTGTTTTACAGCCGAAACTTCTGGATCTCTTGGTCGCTTCCCGCTATCGATCTCTGGCTTCGCCACCTTTGATCAAGCAACTGGTATGGACATAAGCTTGAACTCACCACAATTCAATTTGATTCCCATCTCCCATTTCGCGCAGGTAAAGCTTTCTGGCAAGGGCACCTTTGAGTCCCGGATGTTTGGACCCTACTCTGCCGTAAAAGTAAAAACAGATCTTGACATCAAAGACGCAAGTATTGGCACCAATCAATTCGCGGCTATAAAACTTTCAACAGAAGTTGCTGGTGGAAAATTGGCATGGAAGGACGTGGCCTTTATCACACGTCAAGGCGGCGTCATTGAAAGTCCTTACGGCTCTATGGCATTCAATGAGGAGCTCGATGTAGATTTTCAATTAGCCGCGAAAATGATCGATCACGCAACCATTGCAACACTCGTTCGAGATGTTACAGACGGGCAAACGCAATTTGAGATGGTTATAAATTCGTTATCGGCAAAACTCCAGGGACCCGCAAAAAAACCACTTAACTGGAAAGGTCAGTTGACTATTGATGCAGAAAATATTCGCCTCGATTCGGGAACCCTGGCAAAGTCTCTAAGAGGAACCGTCAAG
>JBIJBX010000106.1:0-8351 GCA_044344995.1 Oligoflexales bacterium
CAAGCCGTTTTTTGTATCAATCTGGACCTGAATCTGTGAGGATTCGCCCTGCTGCCAGAGCCAAGACCTTAGCTCATCCAGACGGTGTACTTCCTCACGCGGAAGAGTGCCTCGTAGGATGACCATATTTAACTTATGAGTGACGGCATTAACGACCACTTGCTCCATGACTTCTCTTCCACTCACAACAGTTCCCTTTCTCCGTAGATTAAAACTACTACGAATTTCTAATGGAATTCCAAATTTCGCCGCTAAATGCGCGCCCCTAGGATGAAGGACAGAAGCACCCGCCCAGGCCATTTCAGTCATGGCATCCCAGGCAATGTTTTCCAGAACTTTAGCCTCAGTCACGATCCTCGGATCGGCAGAACAAACGCCGTCTACATCCTTATACAACTGGCAGCTTCGTGCTCCTAAACTAGCTGCTAAAGCAATCGCGCTGAGATCACTCCCACCTCGACCCAGCGTTGTAATCTCCTTTGTTTCAGCGCTCACCCCTTGGAATCCCGCGACGATGGCTACGTTTCCTGCCGATAAACTATCTTGAATTCTAAACGCACCGATGCGACTGATTCGAGCATTTCCATGGACCGTATCTGTAATAATTCCGCTTTGGGAACCAGTTAAAGAGACTGCCTTTTGACCCAAGTCGTTGAGAGCAATGCTGACTAAGGCCATTGATATTCTCTCGCCCGCTGTGAGGAGCATATCCAATTCACGCCGTGGCGGCTGGCGAGATATGGAATGGGCCATGGCCAGCAACTCATCCGTTTGGTCACCCATGGCGCTTATGACTGCAACAACCTGGTGGCCGCTGCGCACCGTGTCAGCAATATGGCCGGCAATGTGCTTAATCCGCTCAATTGAGCCAACAGATGTGCCGCCATATTTTTGAACAATTAGCTTTGAAGCTGAACTTGAAGACTGCTGACTCAACCAACCCCCCGGGCGCTTATCTCCCAGAAATACCTGGGAAAAAGAAAAAGATTACCAGATTTTCGAAAAAACCCGTTACACTATTATATATGACCATGGAATTCAATGCAGCTGGCAGTCCCGCCACTGATGGCGGATTTGACGTTGATGTGTCGGAAGTCTCGACATCAGACCGACATGTTTTGGAGCGCTTAATTAACGCATCCACGCAAATCCCGGGACTTACTTTGGTGACCCCAAGCAATCTTGAGATCCTTGAAAGTCTGGGTCACGGGCATGATTTAATCATCTCAGGCCCAGAGCGCCTGGCTTCATTAACCTGCGCAGCTTTACCAGCCATCGCTGGCTGTGGGCTGGTGGTAACAAACTCAATGGCAAGCATCCGCCGTCTTAAAAACAGGTTTGAAAGCCTTCAAATTCGCGCTGAATCGTTTGACTTGGCGCCCAGTAAGCCTGAGAAACGTACTATTTGGGAGGCTTTGGACCGTGAGGAAATACAAATCCTCATCGCGACACCTGGACGACTGGCAAGCCGCCGATTCCGGGAGCGTTTAAAACGACGCAATACAAGTCTGATTATCGTCGATCAGGCTCATTTAATGAGTCCTTGGTCCCATCGATTTGAACCGAACTACAGATTCTTAGGCTCGTTCCTGGCATCGTTCCACAACCAAAGTAAACCGACCCAAAAAATCGCCTTGGTTTGGAATCCTAACGCGCGAATCAATCATGATTTAACTAAACTGCTTGGACTACAGAAACCAATCCATGGTCGCTTGGCAGGTTGTTCGCAGCCAGGCTTGGGCCTGGAATCTAAAGTCGCAGCCTCTGATGCAGAGCGATTTGGCATTCTCAACAGTCAGCTTGATATTTGCGAAGGCCAAGGCGTGATTTACTGCAACACGATCAAGCAACTTTTCGACGTTGAAAAGCTTCTATCAGAGCGCGAAGAGGCGTTTGCAGTTATTCGCCCTGGTTTAGATGAGTTCCAAGTTTTTTCCGTCAGAAAACGCTTTGAGTCCGGCGCAGTGCGCATCGTCGCCACAATTGGACCCTTCCTGAGCGATATTGATTCTGCTCCTGGGCTTGAGTTCGTCATTTTCAATGGTATGCCTGAAAGCCCAGAAAGTCTGGCGCGCGAAGTTTTAACAGTTGATGACACGAGCTTCATAAAGTCGACAATTATCACTAGTGAAAAAGATTATTTTCAGCATCGTTTTCTGATCGACAAAAATTATCCCGATGCCCTTGTCATGCGCGCCTGCATGCAAGGAGTCCGAGATGTATTCGGCAGTAAACCGGCTGTGACACCCGATGCGCTGATAGCACACGTTAAAATGGCCACACCCTATTCTGACGAGGACGTTGAGCAATGCGTTCAGGTCCTATTCCGTGAGGGAGTTCTGGAAAAGGTCTTCGACAATGACACGCAAACGATGTTTGTAAAGTTTTCGCTTTCACTGGAAGAAGAAGCCAATTTCTGGCACGAGTATCCCCTTCGAAAGATTGACCATGTCGCCAGGCTGGATCAGATGCGGCAATTCGCCTCAAAAGAGGGTGATTGCGCTAGGCATCTACAAAACTTGATTCGAACCTAAAATTTTTAGCAGCATTCATACAAGATCTCTGTTAATAAATAGTCAACGATGAGTATTTCAGTAGAAATATTAGGCTGCGGGACTTCTACGGGCGTGCCTGTCTTGGGTTGCTCGTGCCGGGTGTGTCTTAGTGAACACCCGCGTAATCAGCGTTGGCGAACTTCTATCGCCATCAAGACCCCTTCAGGGCAACATTTAGTTATAGATACGGGCCCGGAGTTTCGACTGCAGGCCTTGAGAGCTGGCATCAGCAACCTGCAACGCGTTATATACACACATATTCACGCCGATCATGTTCATGGGTTTGACGACCTCAGAGGACTTTACTTCAACAGTCAGCGTCCCATAAATTGCTGGCTTCACCCCGAGCATATTAAAGAATTGCGACAACGTTTCCATTACGCCTTCGAAGATACAGGCTATCTAGGCGGTCGCCCTGAGATCCACCTTAAAAGCCTCCCCAACGAAAGCGGTGTTTTCTCAATCGGCGACATGGATGTGGAGACTTTTTTGGTTCCCCATGGGAACGCTCTGACCAACATATTCCGATTTGGTCGTTTTGTTTACGCGACTGATTTCAAGTCATTTACTAACGAGGTCATCCATGCCTGGCGGGGTAAAATTCACACTATGATCGCAAGTGGTCTACGGTGGAAAGAGCATAAGACTCATTCAACGATCCCAGAAACCGTTGAACTCTTTAAACTGCTCGACGTAGAGCGAGGGATCATTACTCACATGAGTCATGACATTGATTATCAAGAGGACTCGGTTAAACTGCCCAAAGGGGTAGAATTAGCCTACGATGGCATGCAACTGTCCATACCCGATTGACCTCCTTACTTGGATATGACAAAAATTAATCGGATTTTGTGATTCCTGAATTGATGGAGAAAACAACACTATGGCACGAACACCATCTTATATGCTTGAGTTGGGCACGAAACTTCCGGGATTCAACTTGCCCGACACAGATGGGAAAATGATTTCGGACAAGGCATTCTCTGGGCAGCCGTTATTGGTTTTATTTATATGTAACCATTGCCCGTTCGTGATCCATGTGCGTAGTCAACTGGCAGCTATTGGGCGCGATTATATGAAAAAAGGACTGGCGGTCGTCGGCATCAATAGTAATGACGTTGAGATGCACCCTGATGACTCGCCAGAAAAAATGAAAATCGAGCACAAGCAGGCTGGCTACCCCTTCCCTTACCTATTTGATGCCACTCAACATGTCGCCAGGGACTTTAAAGCCGCATGTACCCCTGACATTTATCTTTTTGACAAAGAGCATCGCTTGGTCTATCGGGGACAGCTCGATGACAGTCGCCCTTCCAATCAAATACCTGTGACGGGTAAAGATTTGCGTGCCGCGATTGAAGCCCTACTTACCGAAGGGCGAATTTCTGCCGAGCAAAAGCCCAGCCTAGGCTGCAATATTAAGTGGAAGCTGGGCAACGAGCCAAAGTACTAAGTGATTTTCTAATTATGCTGTCTTGGACGATGCGCCATGCTGCTTATCAGCAAGCTTGCGGTCGATGAACTCTTTCAACTTCTGCTCAGTTTTCGAGTCCATCTGGATGATACGGACTGCGATACCAGGACCTGTAACCTCAGATCCTGGTTCTCCTGGCATTACTTTCCTGACCATTTTTCCATTGAAAAAAATGCGCTCGCCCGCATCCAATTCAATCCAAATTTCCATAATTGACGCGGCAGTAAATGGAAAACGCCCGGGCTTCTCAAAGTCGAGAAAAAAACCAGTATAAGATACGTTCCTTGTTTTCAATTCGTAGCGAACATCAGCGCCCAACGACGCAATGGAAACCGTTAGCGGAAGATCAAGGATCAACCGCACCATTTTTCTGTTTTCACGCCTAGTCTCTGACATTTCAAAGCCCCCTCGGACTCCCCCATTAGCCTCAATGGTGAGGTTCGGTAGGAATTGCAGGGGGCTTGAGATTTTTTATCAATAGATCAAAGATTTCAGAGTATTAGCTCTTTTTTCGACGGCCTAACTCTTCATCAATGATGCGCTTATACTCCTCATAAGGAACGGCTCCACTCAAGCGTCGTCCATTGACGAAAAATGCTGGTGTTCCGGTGACTCCAACTTTCATCCCGCTTTCCATATTTGACTGGATGATGGGATCTTTGGCTGCGGGATTTTTAAAACACTCTTCCCATTTAGCTTTGTTAGGGACGACCTTCGCAGCATATTTCTTCAGGTGGTCGTCTTGTAGCTCCCCCTGATTATCGAAAATGGCTTGATACATATTCCAATACTTTCCTTGATCACCAGCACAATGAGCTGCAACCGCTGCTGGTCTAGCCCTGTCGTGAAAGCTCAGAGGAAAGTCACGCACCGTCCAGCTGATTTTTCCACGGTACTCAGCAAGTATTTTTTTGATCGCTGGAATGGCTCGCGAGCAATAAGGGCATTGGAACTCACTGTATTCAATAACCGTTATAGGACAGCTTTTCTTGTCACAACCCATCGCCTTCGTGTCTTCCATGCCTGGTCCGAAACGGGTATGGTCTCCGTCGTTGAGAGAAAGTTCAAAAACAGGCTCCTTCGGCTGCGGATAATTAATCACCAAATCGCCGCCTTTTTTTGCCTGTTTTATTAAATTGCGCTCAGCATTACGCGAGGCCATTTCGCGCAGATACTCGCGCACTTGCTTTTGTTGTTCCTCTTTTGGGAGGCGAGAAAACTGTGGATTGTCTTTGTATTTATCCACCATCTCCTTCACTTCTCGGTCAGAAACCTTGACGTTTTTCTCCATGTAAGCCCGACGCGCTGCCTCTACGGATGTCTTGGCTTCCGTCGCGCGTTTTTCCCAATATGAATTGAGGTATGCTTCCTGTGCCACACCTTCAATGAGCTCGTACTTTTTTTGTTCGATCTCGTAAAAATCACCCTGCTTTTCCTTGGCAACCTCATCCATGGTGACCACCCGGCCAAAAACTTTAAACGCTGGGTCAGCGGCCCACGCTCCACTGGAGCTAAAGCCCGCGAAAACGGCAACGATAAGAAGCAACTTTTTCATAGCGCACGCATCTCCATCAAATTTAAGGATTCATTCGTTAACATCAGACCACGATCCCTCCCATTTCGCAACCCTATTCTCCTGTAACTGTTCGAAAAACCGGTGTGTTTTTAGACAGTTCCATAAAATTTTTATGAATCAATCAAAAAACACTTCATTTTTGACCATCCAAGCCGAAGCCCCCTTTGATCCCGACGTGTTCGGGCCTGGAGGCTTGTTAAATGCAGCGACGATGGCGCGCATCTCTTATGTTCTGCGTGATTATTGCCACTTTGATGGCAAGCAGTGAGATTGCGTTTGGATCGTGTATAAAGTTTCCTAGAGATGCTGAGCAGCCTACCGTGGAGGTCTGCGAGCATTCTGACTCGTACGCCTTTCGAATTGGCAATCATACGCAGAGCTTTCTTAAAAACGAGTTCTCACTAAAGATTTCTGAAGCAGCCCGTATTTGGCTATCAAGTCACGGAAAGTTAACATCGTTACCCAAAAGCACGACCATCCAGATCTGGATGACTGTGCCCATGGCCAATCCCGAGGCGGCCCAGCCTCGAGCCTTGGTTCAAACCGCGAACGGATGGGTTTCCTTTTGGTTTGATTTAAATAAGTTGGAGTGGGAGTTCGATGATACCGAGTCCGCTATCCTTGGCAAAGGTTACTACCCGCAAACCTATGGCCATCGTCCAGCGACTGTGTTTGTGCAATCTCTACCGGGAACGAACCCAGAACTAGTCGAAAGCGCACTTCGCGCTAAAGGCGCTACTGCCATTATGGATCGGGGCAACGGCTCCTTTGAGGCTCGTTGCGGCATCTTTGACGAGAAGAAACTTGCGACTCAGATCGCTAGCATGACGGATCTTGTAAAGCATGCCCAGGTGAACTCGGTCATGGAGTGGATTGCCGATCGACAGATGGCTTTTTCTTTTATGGCAGATGATAATCGTTAGCAGAGGAATATTAATTGTGAGCGAAATCAAAACTTCAAAAAATAGAAGCGACGCACCATCTAAGCTGGTTTGGATGGATCTTGAAATGACTGGACTGGATTCTGACCGCGACGTCATTATCGAGATCGCTACTCTGATAACGGACATCGATTTAAACGTGATCGCTGAAGGACCGGAAATCGTCGTGCAGCAACCAGCGCATCTTTTTGACACCATGGACAGTTGGAATCGAGAAACACACACGAAAAGCGGCCTTTGGGCGAAGGTGGTCAGTTCGACCATTTCCCAATCCGAGGCAGAAAAAATGACCATAGAATTTCTTAAACAGCACATGGGCCCCAGAGAAAGCCCGCTTTGCGGCAATAGCATATGGCAGGATCGACGTTTTATAGCCAAGCATATGCGTGAACTTGACGCATTTTTGCACTACCGTCTGATCGATGTGAGTACAGTTAAACTTCTCGGGAAAATCTGGTTTCCAAAGGATTTTGAAAAAGGTCTCGATAAAAAAAGTAGCCACAGAGCTTTAGACGACATCAAGGAATCAATCGAAGAGCTTAAGGCTTATCGAAAAATGCTATTCAAAAATCCTTCCGCCTAAAATTTCCGTCAGGTAGATTTCAACCAAATCAGGATCGATGTCGTCATGGAGAACCATAAGACGACACCCATGCCGAGCGCACGCGCTCCAACATTACGCAACATTTCACGAGTCAGCTGCGCGCCGATCAGGAATATGGCCACCTTCAAAATACCTTTGCCCAACGTATTAATAACATCGTAAACCATCGGCATATCTGGAAGCAAAGCATGCAGCACGACCGCCAAAACGAAGAGAACAATAAATAAAGGCACTGTGGCTCTTCCGCCATGACCTTTGCCGTTCATCTTTAAAAATAAACTTGTACCGAAGACCATGGGCACAATCCAAAGGGCACGAGTTAATTTTGTGGTAACAGCCACCGCGACACTGTCAGGATGAAACTGGGTGGCAGCACCAACTACGGAACTGGTGTCATGGATCGCGATCGCAGCCCACCAGCCGAATTGCTCTGGCGTCAAATTGAAAAAATGGCCTAGCGGCGGAAATAAAAACAGGGCCACTGCATTGAGTGAAAAAACCGTTGCCATGGCCACAGCCGTCTCGGCTGAGCTTGCGCCGACAACGGGTGACATAGCGGCGATGGCGCTGCCACCGCAGATCCCTGTGCCCGCCGCGATGAGAGAACCCGTGGTGTTTTTCACTCCCATGACCCGCGCGACGAAGATCGCCAGGGCCATGATGCCAACAAGGCTGACAAACGTAACGATCACAGATTGTAGTCCAGCTTTTTGCACTGCGTGTGGATCCAAGGCAAAACCGAGACCCACGATTGATATTTGCATGCAAAGTCTGCCAGCATTTCTTAAAGCTGCTGGCAGTGGCCATTGCAAGACGAGACTGAGGCCCATACCCAAGGCCAAAGCCAACGGGGAGCTACACCAAGGACTCGCGGCAAAAATTAAAAATGGCACATAATAGAGTAAAAGCATGCTCAACGTTATAACATGCAAAACACAAAGGGCAACCAGCCATTTGCCGGTTGCCCCATACTTTGTGGAATATGACTCGAACTAAGATTTCACCAGCTGTAACCCAGGCCGATGTTAACTTCAGGCATCGGACGAGTCGCCATCCGAGTGTCCGGAAGCGTATTGTTGATCAAAGCCTCATAATCAGCTTTAGCCATTGGATCCTTACTATCAACCGTCATGGAGCGTCTAAAGTTATGGGTGATGCTGGCACCAACACTCGCGATCAGACTGTCAGCAAAGATCCAGCG
>JBIJBX010000107.1:0-8335 GCA_044344995.1 Oligoflexales bacterium
ATGCCCGAATAGCTCACTTTCAAGCAATGCCTCTGGAATACTGGCACAGTTAACCTCCACAAATGGGCTCACACTTCGATTCGACCATTCATGGATCGCTCGGGCGGCAAGCTCCTTACCAGCACCACTTTCACCGTGAACAAGAACCGTGTCGGCCTTACTCTCAGCCACACGACGAAGAATCTTCTTTAGACGACGCATAGGCTCAGACTCCCCCACGATTGTGAATTCATCTGATTTCTTCGGTAAATCACCGCAGGGCTCTGCCCTCATAGATTCTTCCATCATGTGTCATCTCCTTTTTTCCGTGTTAATTGATTTTTCAAGAAACGGCTGGCGATATTTTTTTAACATCCGCCGCTTTCGAGCGAATTAGTACAAAAAAACACAAGCCCATGTCTAGCCCCATGCAGCTCATCGCTTGATTATTTTTTTATTTAAAAAAACTTTAAGGATTAATTTAATTCAACTGTAGCAAAGTGAATCATCACAGGTGTTCACACTCCGTAAACAACTGCGCATGCAACGGCTCAAATAGTTTTTACTGAAGTTGTTGCGTCGCGGCATCTTTTAGCATTTGTGGATTGATGTGACCAACCCAGCCCAGATTACCTGCGCTGCGCTGATAGAATTCAACACTGTTGTTGAAATTACCCTCGAGTGTCGCAAATTGTTTTTTCGCAACATCATAAGCCAAGATCATCGCCGCGTGGCTACCCACCCGAAAATAATCTCCCATGATTGGCTCTTTCGAACTCATCTCAACCAAGGCCGCGCCATTTTTGACCGCGCCAAGACTGGACCAGTAGGACTGGCTATAGTGCGTATTATCCGAGCCCGTTCGCGTTTTAAGATAGGGCTTTATAACCCAATTATAGAAAATGTGACACCAACCACCAGCGCCATGTGTATAGTTTTTACTTCGGTCGTAACGGTTTAGATCCCAATCACTTTCCTCAGCTAGCCCACGCATCACAATGCGAGCGCGTATCTTTGTCTCGGGATCATTAATGCCGTCGGTTACGAAATTATAGGTTCGGCTTGAAGACCCTATATAGCGAGGTTGAGCCTGAGTTCGATCGCTGCGATCATAAAAATGCAGTCGCATCTTGTAGATTGTCGCTGGCGAAAGGTTATCACCCACTAAGCTGAGTCCACCCTGCGAATCAACCATCACTGCCGTGTGTGCCGTGATATATTTCGATGAATCATTCAACGCATAACCACGAAGAATCACGCCCACATTGCTTCGCAGAGCAAGGATTGACTGGTTTGTGATCTTTACTCTGATTTTTGGCTGATTTGGATGGAGATTTTCTTGACCGTATTTGTAATCAAAATCCACTCCAGCAAGCTTTTGACTAGAGCGCTCAATCGTTGATAGATCAAACTGAAATCGATCCACCGCATTATTTACGGGCGGGCTAAATTGATTTTGGATCTCGGACGTCTGCTCTTCGGGTAAGGCCGTCGAATCAAGACGGACCGCTAGCCATATGACTTGTTCTGATGATAGATCTTTTGCGGAAATAGCGATCCGCTGGATTTTTCCCGTGTCAATAATTTGAGGGATTTTATGCGTGACTATGGTCGGAACACCCATAGTCACATCTCCGCCATCTACAGGCACCATCTTCAACTGATAGTTTTGCTGACTTTGGCAAAGTTCAACACTTGATAAGCAATAGGTGAATGATCCGCCAATAATCTGAACGGACGGCCGAGCCGTCACCTCAACTTGACCATTTCCGAGATCTCGAATCTCAGTACTGATACGCAATTCGGCGCCACTTTTCCCTGGACGATTGATCTCCATTTCGCCACTGCCACAGCGTGTTAACGCGAGCGCTAAACCGATTGGCCCGATAACGCCTCGCAGACGCATCAATTGAAATGAGCTTTTTTGGCAAATCATTGGCAACCTCTGCCCACCGGGCGTGGCTCTCCATTGGGAGCATGCCCAAATGAAGCAACAACCGCACCAAGCATAAACTTTCTTAATGACGTAAAGAATCCCTTGATTACCGTAGATTAGACTCCGCGGGGGAGCCAGCCGGCTGCGGTGACCTTAAACACTGTCTAAGCCATTGACAGGCTGGGGATGCCTTTAGGTAGAAACAAGAAACCCCCCATCCCTACTCATCAGTGGGGCTGGGGGGCTTCAATTAAGCAATGCGAGGTTTGGCGATTAAGCCAAGCCAGTTAGATCCCGGCTTTAGCCTTCTCAAGGTCTGCCATACACTCTTTTTTACCAAGTGGACCGTAAGTTTTCTCAACTTCTTCAGAAAGCTTTTTACCATCAGGAGATCTCGTGACGATGACGTGCGCCCAACCTTTCATATTCGGATTGGATTCGTCTTTGATACCATTTTTGCAGTGGTGGGTCGTCTTGTTGGGCAAAACTGGAGTCGAGGGACATGGAGTTCCACCTGGCGTAGTTCCCTCTGGAGCTTTTTGGGCACACACTTGCTGACCACCAAGAACAACACACTGTCCCGCCTGCAACCAAATCGAACGATCCTCATTAGCCTGGATGGCCGTGGCAACAAATCCCATGAGCACTGATAGAGTGAAAATTACTACCTTCATCGAAGACTCCTCTGTAATTAAATTATGACCAATATCATAGCGACTCTGAAAGATGGGGAGCAAGCCATTTCGCTACGACCTCGACGGGGAGGCCTTTCCTCTGAGCGTAACTTTCAAGCTGGTCGCGCCTTATATCCCCTACCCTAAAATATTTTGATCCGGGGTGTGCAAAATATAGACCACTGACCGAACTGCCTGGTGACATGGCAAAACTCTCCGTCAGGCTAACTCCGGTATTTTTCTCCGCCGCCAGTAAGTCCCAAATTTTGGCCTTTTCCGTATGATCCGGACAGGCGGGGTAGCCAGGCGCGGGACGAATGCCCCGGTATTTCTCTTTTATCAAGTCATCAATAATAAGAGGCTGATCCGCCCGCTCATAGCCCCAATTGGTACGAGCTTTTGTGCATCATTTCGGCTAACGCTTCCGCAATTCTATCGCCTAGTGCCTTGACCATGATTGCCGAATAGTCGTCATGCTCATCCTCATACCTTCGCGCCAAGGTCTCAACACCTGCGCCAGCAGTCACAACAAAAGCTCCCAACCAATCCCTCCGATTTGAATTTTCAGGCGCGACAAAGTCAGCCAACGACAGGTAAGGCTCGTCACCAGACCGTTCACGCTGTTGTCGCAAGAAACAAAGCTTTGTCAGTAGCTGAGTCCGAGTGTCGTCCTTAAACAGCAGCACATCATCGCCGGCAGACTGGGCTGGCCAAAAACCAATAACTGCCTTGGGAACCAGGAGACGATTTTTCCTGATTTCCTCAAGCATCTGCTGGGCGTCAGCAAAGAGTTTTTTTGCTTCGTAGCCGACCTTCTCACTGTCAAATAACTTAGGAAACATTCCTTGAATGCCCCAAGTCCAAAAAAATGGTGACCAATCGATAAAGGGAATCACATCATCCAAAGCGATAGAGTCATAAACCGTCACACCGCGCTGGCGAGGTTCGTCCACCTGTAATTTTTCCCAATCGGTTTTGAATTTTTTTTGTCTAGCCTCGGTATAAGACACAAACGTAGCCTTGGCCTGAGACTCTTGCCACCTGGCGCGTATGTCTTCCTCAGCGGCATGGTGACTCTTTAAAAAATCTACACGCTGACTTGACCCCAAAAGGGATGAACACACATTGACAACCAAGGATGCATCACTTACGTGCACTACGGGACCACTATACGCTGGGGCAATTTTAATCGCCGTATGAGCTCGACTTGTTGTCGCCCCACCGATCAACAATGGAGTCTTGAAGTTTAAGCGTTCCATTTCCCGAGCAACGTGCATCATTTCATCCAAGGACGGAGTGATGAGGCCAGACAAACCAATGACATCGGCGTCTATTTCCAGCGCCTTTTGCAAAATATCCTCGCAGCGCACCATAACACCCATGTCATGGACTTCGTAGTTATTACAGGCAAGCACTACACTCACAATATTCTTGCCAATATCGTGCACGTCTCCTTTTACGGTCGCGATCAAGAACTTCCCTTGATTTGAACTCGTCGTTGACTTCGCTGCCAACCTCTCCCGTTCCATATGCGGTTCAAGCCAAGCCACAGCTTTTTTCATGACCCGAGCGGACTTTACAACCTGCGGTAAAAACATTTTACCCGCGCCAAAAAGCTCGCCGACCACTTTCATGCCGTCCATTAAAGGACCTTCGATGACGTCCAGAGGACGCTTAAGGCTTGCCAATGCCTCAGCCGTATCGGCGTCGATAAAATCCGTAATACCGTTGATAAGGGCGTGCGCGATACGAGATTTATAGTCCCCTTGCCGCCACTCACTCGTCTCACGCTTCGTTTGCTTCCCCTCACCCTTAAACTTTTCGCCAAACACAATAAGGCGGTCTGTCGCATCCGACCGTCGATTAAGCAAAACATCCTCGACATGTTCCAGTAGCTCCGGATCTATTTCCTCATAGACCTCGAGCATCCCCGCATTAACGATTCCCAGATCGAGACCAGCTTTAATCGCATGATATAAAAAAGCGGCGTGCATCGCCTCGCGCACGCGGTTATTACCGCGGAATGAAAAACTAACATTGGAGACACCGCCGGATGTGCGCGCGCCTGGACAAACCCGTTTGATTTCCCGGACGGCTTCTATGAAATCAACTGCGTAGTTGTTATGCTCTTCGATACCCGTTCCAACTGTTAAGACGTTGGGATCGAAAATAATATCCTCCGGCTGCATTCCTACCTGATTGGTCAAAATGTCATAAGCACGTTTACAAATTCTGACCTTATCAGTTTTGGTGGCTGCCTGACCTTGCTCATCAAAAGCCATCACAATCACCGCGGCGCCATAACGCATACAAAGTTCAGCTTGGCGAATGAACGTCTGCTCACCCTCTTTGAGAGAGATTGAATTGACGATGGGCTTACCCTGCACGCACTTGAGCGCGGCTTCGATAACAGACCACTTTGAGCTATCAATCATGATGGGGACACGAGCGATATCAGGCTCGCTGCCAATTAAATTCAAAAAACGCACCGTGCACGCTTCGCTATCAATCATCCCCTCGTCAAAGTTGACGTCGATAACGTTAGCGCCGTTTTCAACTTGTTGACGCGCCACGGAAACGGCCTCTTCAAAATTGCCTTGCTTGATTAACGTAGCGAATTTTGGCGAGCCTGTAACATTCGTGCGCTCGCCAACGAGAACGAATGGAGCTTGGGGTCCCGCTATTTTGAACCCCTCTAAACCGCTCACTCTCGTCGCACTCGTCAGCTTCGGCGTCTGGCGCGGCGGCAGTGTTTTGACTGCGTTGGCTATGGCGTTGATGTGCGCAGGGGTCGTCCCGCAGCATCCACCGACAATATTTAAAAAACCGGACGTAGCGAACTCCCGCATGACGGACGCCATATCAACAGGCTTTTCATCATAGCCGGTTGGACTCAGTGGATTTGGCAACCCCGCATTCGGATAGCAACTAATGAAGCAGTCAGCGAGAGCTGACAACTCTTCCAGGTACGGACGCATATCGCGCGCACCCAATGCGCAATTAATTCCGACGCTGAACGGTTTGGCGTGCCTTACGGAATACCAAAAAGCCTCCACCGTCTGGCCCGACAACGTTCTTCCTGAAGCGTCAGTGATAGTGACCGATAACATGAGAGGCCATCTTGTTTTTCTCTCGATAAACAGCTTATCGAGGGCAAATACGCAAGCCTTCAAGTTGAGCGTATCAAAAACTGTTTCCGCCAAAATCGCATCGACTCCGCCGTCCAGAAGCGCTGCGGCCTGCTCGTAGTAAGCATCAACAAGCTGATCAAAGCTTACAGCTCTATACGCTGGATTGTTTACATCAGGCGAGATGGAAGCAGTTTTGTTGGTTGGACCAATGGCTCCCGCGACAAAACAACGTCGGCCAGGGAACTCGGCTTCAATCTCTAGGCAAGCCTCCCTCGCGATACGAGCCGCCTGGATATTAATCTCTCTTGCGACGTCTTCTAGCTTATAGTCAGCCTGGGCAATCCTCGTTGCATTAAACGTATTGGTTTCTACGACATCAGCGCCACTGCGAAGGTATTCCAAGTGTATTGACTTAATAACGTCTGGACGGGTTAACACCAAAAGGTCATTGTTTCCCTTGAGATCAACAGGGTGATGCTTAAAACGCTCACCCCTAAAATCTTGCTCCGTCAATTTGAAGCGCTGCACCATGGTCCCCATGCCACCATCGAGGATGAGCACACGTTGCCCAAGTAGTTGTCTAAGCGGGCCCCAGCTGTTTGAATCTTTTAGATTGTTCATGCTTTGCTAAATCTTTATGCGCCAGGACAGATGGTCATGTGAATTGGCTGGGCAAGTCGCCCAGGAGGCCTTCGTGCAAACAGACGGCAGGGTCCATATACCTGCGAAATAACAGCCTTCTTTAGGGACAAACCTTATCAAATACGGACTCGGTCTAAAAGCCCGAAAAAACTTGCGACAGTGTCGGTCTTTCCGACACTGAATTATTTTATAAGCCACTGATATCATTGACAAACATATTTGGTTCATATCTTGCTATAATAGAGAGGCATTGAAAAGCTATTTTACGAGACCTTTTGAGGAGGGTTCAATGATCCGGTTGGCAGTATGGATGATGATCATGGGCGTTCTAGCGTCTTGTGAGCGCACCAGTCGCAACATTGAGGTGCAGCCAAACAATAACATCAAGCCAAATAACCAGTCCGGTGACTCTGACAGCGACCAAATAATATTTACCACTGGTAGTTTGAAACTACGCATCAGCGGGTTACCGTCGTCTGCGGCGTCTGCGGTTGTTCGAATTTCAATTGCCGGTAATGCCGAAACTCGCAATATTTCATTGGTTGACGGCAAAGGAATCACGACCATTACGGATCTTAGCCCAGGCGAACTTGACGTGGATGTATCCACTACCGTGGGAAGCGCGACTTACCGCGGCACGACCGAAATCTCTATTTTAAAAGGGATGATTTCTTCGGCATCCATCGTGATGAGTACAAACGCTAATCCGACCCCAACACCAAATCCAGATCCGCAGCCTACTCCGATTCCACAACCTGAACCACAACCACAACCACAACCACAACCACAGCCACAGCCGCAGCCGGAACCACAACCCCAGCCCCAACCACAACCCCAGCCACAACCGCAGCCACTCCCAAGCGACAATAATGGCGGGGACAGTAGCATTGATATCGGTATAGACATCGGTGGCAACAGCCCAACGCCATCCCCCACGCCGCAACCAAGCATTTGGGATGGCAAATCGTTCCAGGGCAACAGCATGTTTAGCATTGAACCAATCGATTGATCGGGAATTTCGAACCTTATTTTTTGAATAAAGCTGTATCCGCCAGTTGCTATCCATAGCAACTGGCGGATTTACTTTTCGAGGGGCCTGCAGACGCTTCCGCAATTACCGACTCACAGTGTCAACGAAACGAACGGTTGACGCGCCTTGGCACGTGCGTAACCGTCCACAAATATTGAGGTAGAACCCTTGGCATCAGCTTTGCAGTTCCTAGCACGATGGCCTAGCTCCATCACTGTGCCTACAGTTAGAGATGCTGCCGCCGTAACTACGCTGAAATGGAGTACCCTATGTCAAACAACATGTTTTCAACCAAAAAAATAGACGCAAAAAAACCAAAATGGATTACGAAATCCGTAATTGGCATGACCATTTTAGCAATCGTTGGCGCTTTGGGCTTTGGCGTATATCAAGCAGCCGGCCCTGGCGATACTCCGACCCGTGAAAAGCGCTCACATCGAGTATCGTCTGCTCGTCATAATGATTCTGTTCCGGCCTTCGCAAGCAAATCAATTGCGGGGAAATCAAAAAACAAAAAAGCTCTCGCAAGTAATAAACACACGAAGAAGCACTCGAAAAAATTGACTCTGAAGGGCAAAAATTCAAATAAAAAGCTAGCGGCGAACAAAAAACGATCCAAAAGCTACAAAGCCGACTTAAGTAAGCTCAACAAAAAATCAAAGAAACACCTGGCAAAAGGCAAGCGCTCAAAACGCCACGCCAAAAACCTCGCGGCCAAATAAAACTATCCTCTGTTCAATATGAATAAGCCCTCCCGCACATTCTCCAAGTGAGAATAAGGGGGGGCTAATCATTAACTCAAACTGTCCCCACCCGCCCCCTCTAGTGCCACCTCAAAGTTTGCCTAAAAGGCTTAGGGCAATTCTTAATGACGGCTTTTTTTTCATAAAAATCAGCGGGTTAAAAAAACCAAGCCAGTAAATTGAAAAAAAAGCAAAAGTTC
>JBIJBX010000108.1:0-8331 GCA_044344995.1 Oligoflexales bacterium
AGACAAGCTCAGGTAAACCTCTGATGCATCTTTTTGCCGTACATTTGAAGTCCGCCCCAGACTTCTCTTCTGTCAGGGTGAAGCAGATGAAAATCGTTGCTGATTACATCAAACGTCAAAATAGCAATCTCCCAGCAGTGATCGTTGGTGACTTCAACACATATGGTGATGATCCTGAAAACTTCACGAGAATCTTAGCTGGTAACCAAATGGAAGAAGTCCCATCGCCAGAGGCGTACTCTTGGGCCACAACTCACGAAACATACGAGCCAGCTAAGTTTGACCGCGCTTGGGTCACAGGTGTCTTAGCCGACCAAGTAAATTCCCACCACGTCATCGGACCTTGTAACCAAAACGACCGCGGTCGACTCCAACGCTACAATGACACGGTTTCGGATCACTGTGCGGTGAAGACGATTTTTGATTTGGACTAAAATTAGCCAGTAAAGAAGTTTGAATAGAAAAACCCCCTCCGGTGCGAGGGGGTTTTCTTATCAACATAGATCGTGGAAGACTAGAGACGCTCGACGCGACTTTCATTTTCTTCTTCATCACTGGCTGGTGTCTCCATTTCAGGCGCATCACTTGAAGAGCTCTTGCTCGCCTGACAGGGACTTGCAGGGGTTGATCCGCTGCGAAGTCGGTCGGCCATTCGGGAAACGGATTCACCGCCCAAACGAATTTTGGCCTGTAGGCTCTTTTTGAATAGTTTTTCGCAGCCATTAATTTCAATTGCTGGCATGGAGTATTTTTGCTGAGAGACCCACTTTGGAGCCACAAACGCGTAAGCAACACCTGCATATTTTGGATCAGAGGATGCTAAGACGCGGTCGCCCGAAGTACCTTCCCATGCTCTTGCGTAGTAGGTGAGATGACTTCTTGGGATGTCGGTCATTTTCCCCGAGAACGATGCTTGGGCAAAGCCTCGCACCTTCTTAATTTGGGGCAGAGCCTGTGCAATACCGCTACTGTTAGCAAGACCGCTACGCTCAATATTTACAATGGTAATTCCCTCTGAGCCCAAGATTCTTTCCACTTCGCCCTTGGCAAACCTACCGTCAGTAATAATCAACTCAGGCTTGTGGCTAGCAATGATTTTCTTAAACAGGGCTTCACGGTAGGGTTTAGTTGCATTAAATGTTTCTTGCCAATCTGGATCTTGTCCATAGGGTGCGGTCTTAACAACCAGATACTTATCACTAACACCCATACCATCCATAAGTGACTGTAGATACTGACCGCGTGTTCCCGTCAGAGCGCGAGCCGTGACAAGATCATCATAACCATCTGGATCGGCAACGATGAGAACTCGTGGAGCCTTGAAAGTACCGCGGTAATGTCCATAATCGCCATTATCGGAGCGCTTTTTAATAAATCCAGAATCCGTCGGTAAGATAGTCTTCATGATCTTGGCGAACTCTTCTGGAGGGCCTGGGTCAAAGGTGTAGCGACGATTTTTTGGTCCTGGATTTTTGGAGCCATCGGTACTGTTTGGTTTGGTGAGCCAGACTTCGTTTGCTGGCGGATAACTTGATGGTGTGGCGAAAGTCATTGCTTTGATGGCCTCTTCATCAAAGCGAACCTTGTCGCGAGTTCCAAAGACGATGACGTTGGTGGATAGTCTTGAAGCTGACGATACGTTGACCATGCGTGAGCTTGGGGCTCCAAAGTCGTAGTACTCTGTGCCCATAGAGGCTCTGGCGTATTTGTAATCGCGTCCTTCTGCAAATGCACTCGTAAACCCAGAGTCAGGTTCAATTTTCCAGCCGGATCTCGTAAATGGTTCAAGTGGCTTAATTCCACTCTTTACAGCAGAAGAGGCGTCACCATCAGACATGTTCGATAATGCTGTTGGGTGGGGGAGCTGTGAAACAAGTAGATCATTTTCAATGACGCTGCCGTCAGACAGCTTTAGACCCTTTAGCGAGATTGTGGTTTTGCCATTGATCGACATCTTACGATTTACGTCATAGCCGCCAAGTTGGGCAGGGTGTAGTATGCCACTTCCGCCAATGCCACCGCCTGAAAAAACCATTTTTTGTGACCATCGAGCAGGGGCCGAATTAAATTCCCTTTGGAATTTGCTACGCAGCTCATTCATTTTCTCTTCATCATCATACGTTGGACTGGTGCCTGCGAAATCGCGGTATAGATCCTGGCCTTCACGTGTGAAGGGGCTTGCGGCCTGCGTGTTGCCGCCGCTATAGACAGCTTTAAATTCCGGAATTTTCAAGTTCGCGATATCTGTATCTGAGTAGCGGCTACCCACGTTGCCGCCATTTGCCACAACGAATGAACCCATCGTATCGCGTGCTGCTCCACCAAATAGGACAATCATCTTGAGGGATTTTCTGTTGTTTTTAATGATCCAAGAGATCATCTGGTTGCGCCATCGAACGATCGGACTATCTACATCTTGCGACAGTAGCCACACAGGATTGGATGTGAATGAGCCGTAAGAAAGCTTCTCACTGCCGCCGGATCCAGAAATAATGGGCGTATCAAAAAACGAGTACTGCCAGCGAATGGTGTAAGGATATGTGTTGATAAAGGCTGCACTAGAGCCTACGCCAAAATATTTGGCAAGATCCTGCGCTCGGCCCCCGAAACCTGCAGTTGCTGTGCGACCAGCAGCTTCTGCGATGTGGGTGGCATCCTGACCGATGAAAAGAATTTTAATGCTATTAGGTTCTTGGAGCATTCGCCATACCACTGGACCAAATGCGGGTCTAAACATCTGATCGCCAAAAATCGCCGTGGATAGGCCTGGGAAGTAAGGAAGTGCAGCGTGAAGGTTTATCAGCTCGTTACCGAGATCGGTTTTGGGAGTGGGGCCTGCATCATAAGACCAGATCGGGAATGAGCCGCGACCTTGGAAGTCACGTTGTTGCATTTCAGATCTAGTCTCTGCTCTGGGCTTACACGCTTGCCAGCTCGAAACGAGCGACAAGATGATTGCGAATGAGACGAGGGATCGGCGGGATAATATGGACGTTACTTTCATGATAACCCCAAGCAATTATTTTGGTTTATAAGCCCCAAAAAAGGTCTTCTTCTATGGTAAGAGGATTCTCAGATGGGCGCAAAAAAACAGCAGATTTTTCATCTAAACCATAACTTTTATTGCGATTAACCGAGATTTTTTTGAGTTTTGCCTGCTATGATCTTTAAGTGCTGAAATTTTTGATCTTTAAGCTCTTTTTTGGCACTTTCAAAAATACCTGCAGTGGATTTCAGTGGTGGCGAGGGTTATTTGTCCATGAAATATGCGATAGTTTTTTTTGTTCTAGTCTCAAACTTGGCGTTCGCCGCGCAAGTGAAAAAAGCTAATTATCCTGCTGACTGGTGGAAAAAAGTCCCTAGGAATGAAGCCCAGTCTTGGGAAGTTCTTCCGCAGGATGCAAAGCCAGGCGAAGTCATTTTATCCAAAAGAACTGAGCTAGGGATTCTTTCAAATTTTGCAGCCACTTCAATTGCAATTGATGGCAAGAGGTATCCAGGTCTAGAGGGTTTTTGGCAGATGATGAAATACCCTGAAGGCCCCAAAGATGAGAGAGCAAAGTTTTCAGGCAATGAGTGGAAGTACACTCGTGATCAAGTTGCTCAAATGCTTGGTTTTGAGGCGAAGCGAGCTGGCACTCTTGCTGAGCACAATATGAAAATAATGAATATAAATTGGGTGACCTATGAGGGCAAAAAAATGCCTTATAGGGTTATAGAAAAAGGTGAGCACTACAAATTGATTCGTCGTGTCATGCAGGCAAAGCTTGATCAAAATCCAGAGGTCAAGAGACTTCTCAAAGCTACAGGGGATTTGATCCTGCGGCCCGATCATGACCAGGGGGCTGATGTTCCCCCTGCTTGGAAGTATTTTGAGATCTGGATGGATCTAAGGCGTGAGCTCTGAGATCCAAAAAGTTTAAACGTAAAGCAAATCAGCAGGTAAAAAGTGGCTTACGGCGCAGAATCAATGCCGCAAGGTTTTGGGTTTTTTGGATGTCTTTGGAGTTGTAACGGGCACTATCGTCTCGGTATCCGTCGTTGACTTTGGTACAGAGTTTCGCAAAGTAAAGCCCAGGGCGATTTGGGGCCTTGTGTCGTTGTTGCCCTCCTTATCCATTCCCTTGATGGCGGCGATCTCAATGAAAAATCCCACTGGCTCACCAAAGACTCCACCAAGGCTTAAGGCAACATTGCGCGCAGATATGGACTTTTGCGCGTTGTCTGTCTCTGTGTCAGTGGTTGAGTCTGTGGAGCTCGATAGATCCAAGGAACTCTTGGATTCCACATGTGTGTAGTGATATCGAAGTACTGAGTAAAAACTTGAGGTCTCTCCAATTCTGGTCGAAAAATATAATGGAATATCGGACGTTCGAATGAAGAATGACGACTTGCTGCTATTGAGAAACCCAGAGAGATTATTTGATCCAAGTCCTGCTCCAATAGCCATGGATGCTCCCTTGCCAGAACCAAATAGACGACGTTTAAAGTCAAAATGCGTAATCATGCCGGTCTTCTCGACGCCAAAGTCCAAGTTGTCTGATAGGCCGTACCTGGTTCCTACGTCAAACCAAAGGGCGTCCATGGTTTCACCGCCCGATGAATCACTGTCTTCGTCTTCACTGTCACTTCCACCATCACTTGTATCGGACGAATCACTCTTGTTCGCGTAATACATGACTGGTGTGGTCAGTGCGACGTATGCACTCATTTCCCCTGGCGCTAAGGTATCAGCTGTCTGTGGTGAGATGACAGAAATGCATGAGTTTAAAAAGAAAATACTCAATAAAAAACCGATGAAGTTTTTATTCATCTTAATGACCCTGAATTTTTATAAGATTAATCACCAAATTATAGATGATTTAGTAAATGATGTGCAATTTGCAGTACGGACTTCGGGTGAAAAAATACACCCAAATTCATTTGAGTGTTAATTTTTAGACCTGGTTGTGACCAGTGAATGTTCGAAGACTTGTAAGGGCTTTTTTTTGTATTTTTTTCTGTAGAAAAGAAGACCAACCCAGAAGTATCCCCACTGGGCCAAGCGCTTGAGATGACCAGCGCCAAAAACTAAAATGATCTTTGTGTTTGATTATCTTGCCATCTTTAATGGTTAATTCAGCTGTAACTTTGTTGTGTACCAGCCTTTGGGTGGCGTCAAATGTGTACCGCGCTTCCCATTTCACCGTGAGGTTATTGCCGTCGGAGGTGATAATCTTGTAATCAACCAGTATATCTTTGGCCCTTAGACAAAGCATGAGCCACATTGATTTTGCTTCGTTACCTCGAAGGCACTTAAAGACCGGATCTTCGAACTCCACATCATCTGCGTAGAGCGCAGCCATTTGGCTGCCATCTTTTGCTTTGAAGGCTTCGTAAAAAGATTTGACTGTCTCAGCTGAAGCCACTGTTGGCATTTCACTTTTGATGATTAAAAAATTTCTAACATGGCTCTGGTGGAGCCGGCGGGAATCGAACCCGCGTCCATACACGCGTCGGAAAAAGCACTACATGTTTAGTCTTATGATTTATCCTCTTGTCTTACGCGCCCATAGACAGGCTCATCTGACCGCAGTCTGATTGTCGTCATGCCCGACTCTCCAGACGGAAGAGCCTGACACCAAGCCACATCGATTGCGCCATCCCCCAAAGCCGTGGCCGCTTTGAGTTCGACGGCAGCTTAATTAAGCTGCGAGTGCGTATTCGTTGCCGAATAAGCGATGGCACGCCTTTAATAACCGGGTGACGTTCCCACCCCGGACATGCGCTTTGACTCGACGACCGTGCATGTCGAAACCATGACGGCCCCCTCGAGGGAAAACATTCTAATATAGAGGAAAATTACCAAGGCCACAACATGGATGCCCGTATTTTCAGCAAAATATTATCTATTTGAGACCAAATAAATGCCAAAAAATTCCTCCCCCCAAGACTTTAACCTTTCGGATTTAATTCAAGGGGGGAGAATGACTTAGCTAATATTATGGGAACTCTGATTCAGACTTTAGATTGTCTTTAGTGTGCGCTGTATGTGCCGTAGAGAGTGCTTTCTTTCTGACCGAGAGTCGGGAGTGATCCCGTTGCGCGGATTTGATAGCCGTTTTTAACTCTGGCTTGAGATGGTCCACTTAACGACAAAGCGTTTTGGGTGTCAACATCGTCGGTTAGAGTCATCCCACCCATCCCACCGAGCCCACCAAGCATATCCATTATGCCACCACCACCGCCACCACCGAGAAGCCCGCCAAGAAGAGCGCATCCTGATGATGACACAGCAAAAGCAAGGACAGCCGCTAAGAACAGATTTTGTTTAATTGCCTTCATAGTCGTTCCCCCCCCAATTGTCTCAAGAATCAATACTCTGGATTTTATTGCTGGTAACGTCTCACGAATTCCGCGATGTCAGACGCAGTTGGACTGACTACGAGTGTGACCATGTCCTCGCGGCTCGTCGATTCACATCTAAGACGGCCCTTATATCCTTGGGATATGGCGGATGAAAGAACACCAAAGCCAGCAAACTTACCATTCACGTAGACGCCCGCACCTGTGTCGTAGTTGGATCCGTCTTTTGATCCACAGAGTCCAGAGCCAGTAAATTCCCAGATCTGTTTAGCGACACCAGTTTCACTGCCAATTTGCTTACGCAGCGGTGTGAACTCTGCTTCGGTTTTGTTCAGGGCTTCAATGTTGGCAAAATTTCGCTTCATGACCGATGGTAAAGAAGCCGTCAGAGCAAAGTCGGATTTTCTTGATCCACCCACAGTGTTTTCACCAAAACCAACCACGACACCTTTTAGTTCTGCTGCACTCGGGCGCTCTTCAGCCGACAAAACCTCAGGCGCTCTGAGCGAAGCGATAGATGGATGAGCGCTTTTAGGAACAGCCATCATGATAAAACTGGTGTTGGCATTTCTAAGGTTTTGGCCGCTAGACAGTCTTAGTGGACTGTCGATAAATATTTTGCGGGCGACTTTATCAGCTTCTTCTCGCAAGTTTGCATCAATTCTTCCTACTGGCATTGCATTTGCGCCGTAAGTTACCATGAAATAGGCACGACCTTCTGCGTCCCGCATAAAACCGTTACGATTCATTTCCATGCCTGGAAGAGTGATCGATGACTCGCCATTATTGAGGAACAGCTTCACTTCGACGGATTTCATGACGGGTAGCTCAGCCTGTCCGTCAGCGCCTACTTGGAAAACATCGGCAAGGGATAAAAACAGCGCATAAGCATCTCTTAAACCAACGTCTGCGATGGTGCCGACATTTCGGATTATGTGACTACCACCGCTGAAGTCCCGTGCCTTGAGCTCAACATAGACGGTTCCTGGGTACTTTGCAGACTCACCAGCTCCGTCGATGGTACCGCCGGCTACTTTAAGTCCAGCTACATCGTTAAGATTACAGGCTGAAAGCGCCAGGCTGGTCGTTGTAAGCAACGCTAGGATGGGTCGCCCAAAAGTCCTGTGCTTTTCTATAGTCTTCTTCATGACGTCTCCTCTTTAAACCCAAGTTATAGGTTGGGTCAAAAATACCTTTCGGCCTTTAACCAAGGAAGGACATCGGAGAAATGATTAGCTAAATTAACTGAATCTTATAACTAATTGTTAATACTCGTATTTTCGAGAATCTTTGCCCTTGGCTTGATCTGCCTCAGGGGACTCTTCTAAAAACTTGCTGTATCGCTGCCTAGTGGAGGCGGCCGCCCGACTTAACCCAGCGCTAACGAGGGTTGTCAAAATTTCTGTAAGTGTTCCAACCTTTTCGCTGGTCAAGTACTCCCAGCTGATCCCCGCTTTATCGCCAGAGATTATCACCCGTCTTACGCGTGCAGACACCCTGAAAAAATCAGCTTTACCATGCACATACTTGCTTAGGGGGAAGTGAATGATCAGCTGATCTTTCGTGCTAAACCGATGAGCATTACCTGCGGCAGCCAGCATTGCGCCATGAAGACTGAAGTCGACAATCTCTCCTTGAAAACGATGCTCTCCCGAATCGAGAATCTGAAACGTAATGGGTATATTTGTCTTAAACCTTCTTGCCCGACGCTGGTTGCGATTTTCAAGGCAAGATTTTATTTTCTCAAATAACGTGTGCCGCGGACTATCCGCCATACTTAAATAGTCGTCAACTTCGTGCCATAGAGGTAGATGGCCCTGATAAGATGCGATTAACGATGGTACATCGTTTGTGAAAAACAGAGTTGGTAGTGGGGCTTCAGAGCGTTTTTCTTTAAGACTGCGAACAGCTTTCAGTGTCTCGTCGCGTTGAGCAAATTCATCATCTATTAGCGTCAAGACAATATTCTTACTTGCTAGCTTCACG
>JBIJBX010000109.1:0-8284 GCA_044344995.1 Oligoflexales bacterium
GCCAAAACGGAGAAAGTATCCAGGATGTTGTGTCATTTGGATGTGCTAAGGTTGACTTAAAATTCCAAGATGTTGAACCTTCTGCGTCAGAATTAGATTTAAATGACCACTTCATATTGAACGATTGACTGCCGGCAGGCTTAAATTCCACCGTCATTTCACCTGCGTCTCGGTCAATGACTGTCGGAATTCGCACGGGTACATACCATTCCCCGTCGAGGCGAGATAAATTAATAGAAGGCGCTTTTGTCAATGGCGCTCTAAGCTGACCGTCATTTGTGCATGAAATACTCAGCAGAGCAAGTGCAAGGTACAGTGCTATAAATTTAAAGGCGGCCATTTGTCTATCACCTTGCGATTAATTGCACTTTGGCTATCGCTGGAGAATTTCCTTCTCTTTCAAATCCAATCATCACTTCATCGAACCTGGCGACTTTAACCTTAACATTCTTCAGCTCAAGGCTATTTTTACGAAAATGTCTGAACGCATAAGCCCACCCGCGCCGCGGTTGATCTGCTTGACCTGAACTATTAATTTTCACTTCAGGCATTGGTGTCAGCCAAACCTTTTTGCCGGTATCTGTTGTGGCGAGCACCGATATCCAGTAACGACCTGACTCAGTTGCGCTCTTTAAGTTGGTCATGGCGATTGTCATGGCATACGATGACGAACTGGTTCGTTTGGAAAGAGATACGTCTACATCAAAAATATCATCAACACGGAAAGATCTAGCAGCTAGCTCCCTGATTACTGGCTGGCTGATGATACTGGTCTGCTTCTCCTGAACAACTTCTTTGACGGCAGACGCTACCGTATCTTTAGGATTAGCCTCCAAATTTTGTAGCGAAGCGGGCAGATCTGCGGACTCAGCCAATATTGATTTTTTTTGGGCACTTTCTTCAATTGCTGTTGGCAATGGATTGGTGTCCACGACGGGGGCGTGATTTTGCTGAGTCAAAGAAGGCGCTTTTTCCAAGGTGGCGGTTGGAGGATTGAAATATAAATTTTTAAATAAAATTAAAGTTGATATAAGACCCCAGAGCACGATGATTGGTAGTGAGAAGAATAATAGTTCAAATTGGAATCTTGATAACAAGAACTCTTTTGGGTTCGAATTACTCGTCGCAGCGATTTGAATTTTTACAAAGTACTTACTTGAAGAATTTGTGGCCACAGGTCACTCCCCAGACTTACCCTCAGCCTCTATTATAGCGTGGATTGGGTTTGATCGTTATGTTGGCAGTCGGCTAGAAAAGAACATCAAATTTTGAATTTTTTACAAAAAAATAATAAAAAAGTTGTCAGATTAGCTGGTTAAATTTCTCACTCATCCATGACCCGGACGATCAAGCGGCCTTTCATAAAAAAAATGTTAAGAAGCGGTCCGCATTACCGATAAATGGGGCGTTAGAAAGGAGCTCGTCTCATGCGAGTTGACGTGTTAACCATTGCTTTACAAATAAAATACACCACGCGTGATATTTTTTGCGCAGTAAGTATTTTAATTTCCCCAATTTTTAGCGGTTGTTTTTCGACAAGCGTTTATAAGTTTCAAAGTCAACCGCCAGAGGCTACTGTCTATTATGTTAATGGAGCTGATAAAAATCTAATCGGCGTGACACCAATTGACTATGCGAAGACGGCTCTTCCCGCAGATGCCCCGTTTACCTTGATGTTTGAAAAATCTGGTTATGAAACGAGAGAGGTTTCGGTTTCGCCGACAGATAATAGTCAAACGACTATTCGCGCTATCCTCAAGGCTTCTAAAGAGCCATTTACTGACGCGGGGACCAAACGCATCCGCGAGGTGTTGCGAAAGATTTTCGAAATTCAGGAACTAACATCGAGGCAGCGTTTTGCTGACGCACTGGCGGCGCTTAATAAACTCGAAGAAACCGAGCCAAATGTCGCAGAAATTTACGCTCTGAAAGGTAGCATATACCTTATGCTGAATGATGCGGCACAAACCAAGACGCAGTGGGAGAAGGCGCTCAAGATCGATCCGAGCCTGGATAATCTGCGTGAGCGGATTAAAAAACTGCCTAACACAGCGAAGGCGGTGACTCCATGAGGCGAACAAACCGCTCCTTAATTTTTGGCCTTTTGTTTGGCGTTATTGCGATCGCAACAGCCATAATTTATGAGATTGACGGTATGAGTGCGCGAGTTTTCCTTCATCCAGTGGGCTTGGTAGCAGTTTTTGGAGGGCTTATTGCAACCGCGCTTATTTCTGCTCCGCTGCACCAACTGCAAAGAATCTTGCAACGCACATGGTATGTAATTCTGTATCCTCGAAATAACTATTTGCCAAATTTAAGGGAGTCCCTTTGGGTTTCTGTTGGACTTAGTCGCGACTCACAATTCATCGAGATCAATAGCGCGAAAGTTCAAAATGCGATGCTAAGAGACGGTCTTTCCCTGATATCTATGGGCTATAAATCAGATGATATCCGAAGACTGCTGGAGGTCAAGAAAGACCAAAATGAGACGTCTCTCGGGGAGTGTTCCGTTTTCTACTATAGCTTGGCTAAAATGGGCCCGGCGTTTGGTCTTCTAGGCACACTCGTAGGCTTAATTATAATGCTTTATTACCATATGAGTTCAGGGAATATGGAGAAGATAGCGAGCTCCATGGGCATAGCACTGACTGCTACTTTATACGGCGTGGGTATTGCAAACTTAATTTTATCGCCGCTTGCTGATTATCTCCAGTATAACGCTGACCACTGCGCCATGCAGGACAATATGATTATTGAAGCCGTGATTCAAATTAAAGAACGTCGGCATCCTGTATATTTACTGCAGGCACTGAAGGCTTATATGCCGCGGGAAGATTATTCTGATGTAGATAGACTCCTCCAGACGGAGCTTTTGCGCCCAGACACTGAATCTGGAGCGAAAGGGGGGAGTGGCAAAGCGGCCGCATAACATATGAAGAAGCTTTATTCACAAACCAAGATAAGTGTGATTAAAAAACGTGAAGTCGAGACGTGGATTTACTCCTATGCCGACTTGGTCACCAATTTGCTTGCGCTGTTTGTGATGCTCTTCGTTTTGAGCAATAGTTCCTCGAAATCACGTGCAGATTTCATTCGGGGGCTTGAAGATTACGTTAGAGAAAAGTCTTATGCTACCGGCCGTCTTGGTGAGGGGAAAAGCGACGTTGACGAGTTTCGGCAATTGATCGTCGACGCCATCCAGAAAAGTCAATTAAGTGGTCAAGTGTCTTTGACTAAAAATCGAACGGGGATCGAATTGACGTTTGAAAGTGCCATAGTTTTTGATACTGGCACAGCTAAGTTACTACCCGAAAGTCTTTCGGCGCTAAACCAAATTGCCCCAATCGTTTCGACTTTGCCTAAGAAGTATTATCTGATTGTTGAAGGTCATGCTGATAGTCGTCCTGTGACATCTGGTGTTTATCCATCAAACTGGGAGCTCTCATCAGCACGTGCCGGCGCAGTTGTGCGTGCGCTGCAGAATGCCGGAGTTGCTCCGGATAGAATGCGCGCTATCGGATTCGCGGACACACGCCCAATAGATAATGATCGTGAGTCTGTAATGAATCGCCGAGTTGTCATCAAAATTGATGCCGATGCTGCCGGAGGTGGGGGATGATGAAGAAACCACCTCGCCTAAGGCATGTGATTAGTATTTTGTCGGTATACTTTTTGTCGATAACGGCCGAAATTGCTTTGGGCCAAGTTGGTGGTAAAGAGATCTTGGAGCAACAATTGCATTCCAAGCTGGAGCGCATTTTGAATCCAGATGAGTATTTGCTTGATATCAGGCTAAAGTCCGATGCGAGTGGCGCGACGGCGCCGGTTGATAGTTTCCTGCCCGGTCTGCAAGTTTTAGGCCCAGTCTATGATGGTGAGGATAATGTCGGTCGGACGATCGTTCTAGGCGGCAATGCTGACCTTCTGCTAATTCTGGATAAAAAAGTCTCAAATGAGCGAGCTCAAGTGGCCCGTGACATCGTGAGCAGAACTATCGATGCTGAAGGGCTTAAAGACACAGTTAAGGTTTCAAGCCAACAAAGAGATATCAAAAAGACTCCTGAGCCGCCTCCGGCTCCGCCATTACCGCCCCGAGAACCATCGTTTTTGGAACAGCTGGTACAAGAAAAGGATTTCCTCTCTAGAGCGTTGCTAGTTTTCTGGGGTGGACTGGTTTCATTAATGGCTATCTACTTCCTGTTGCGCAGATTTTTATTGGCTCCTGACAGGCCAGATTCCGATAACAGGCCCGCCCCAATGGGCAGTCGAGGCGTGTCGCCGGTGACGACGGGTGCTGAGAACCAAAGCGCTGCTTCCAAGCGTTCCGAAAAAACCCGTGAAGAGCTCTATTCAAAAGATGAGGCGTTACTTGCGACCATTAAAGAAATAACTGAGGAATCTCGCAGTCAGCCGCAAAAAGCTGCCAGAATTTTGTCTAGATGGGTGTCACAAAGTGCTGAGCTATCCCGCGCTGCGGCTTTATATCTTCGAAATTGCGATATTAAGACTGTAGAATTAATTTGTCAGGCGATGCACCCGTCCGATCTAGAAAAAATAATTGCTAACAAGATTGAGGACTTCGAGCCCTTTGGCACGGAAAATCAGCGTGTCATTGAGAGAATGAGAGCTGACTTGGCAGTGCTTGCATCGGAAGTGGTGCTTCGTGAACGACCGGATCCATTGAATTTCTTACGAAGACTAAGTGACGAAGAAATCAGAAATCTTTTGGATGGTGAGACGGAGGAAACCGTGGCACTCGTCGCATCGCAGCTCCCTGCGCATCGACTACAAAAGTTTTATGATAGTGTACCGCCAGAGGCAGTGAAGGCCATCGTTTCAAAATTATCATCGTTAAAAAGCGCATCTGTGCGGGATTTTGAATCTTTGCAAGCTCTTCTGAATAATAAAATCCAAATCTTGGCGAATAACCTGGTGAATGAAAAAGATTTACTGTCATCGATTCAAGCAACCATAAAGTCTCTCGCATCACCGACATTACAGTGTGAACTTGCAGAAAAGCTTCGTATAGAAAATGCCGGTGTCTATGAGAAGGTCCGACCAACCATCTTCTTGCCGACTGATCTGCGATTCTTGCCTGGGCGGGTAAAATCTCTTCTCGTGCAGTCAGTCGATGCCGATGCTTTAGGCGTGGCACTTAGTGGCTTTAAAGTTTCTTTCAACCTCTTGTTAGAGGGACTCCCTCCAGCCTATCAATCCGTTTTTGTTGACGCTCAATCCCGTCGCAGTGAAACAAACGTGGTCAATGACTCTTGGCGCCGCGTTAGTGCAGTTTTGGAAGAACTTATCGTGGCGGGTTTGATTTCCAAAAATGAAGTCACATTTGCCATTCGTCGTGCAGAAGAGCAGGTTCAAAAGGATTTGGAGTCACAAAGTGAACGGGATGATCAAAAAGACGGTCTCGGTCGTGGCGCTGCATAAGCAATTTTTAGCGTCAGTCTTTATAGTAAGCTCGTCTACGACGGCGATCGCTGAGACAATCGATGTAAAGATTAGTCAAGACCAGATTCAGGTTGTCAGTTCAGCCTACGAGAAATCATCATCCAGCGTTTCCGCGCTCTCTGTTGCATATAGTCGGCAATTTATGGGCAAATGGTCGGGCTTTGCAGAGTACCGTAATACTGTTGATAATTCACTTTCAGCAGGCATTCTTGGTTTGGCGTTTGATACGGAAGAAAGTTTGACAAAAGGTGGCTTTATTTCTGGCGATGGAACGCCGGAAATCGCAAGAATTCCTATCTGGCTGACTAGGTTTTCCCTCGGTATCGGTGTTTTTCGCCTGGTAGATGTTTTAAAGAGCAATGATCGCTCCCTAGGTAGTCGTAATTTGGTTCCGGTTAAGGCATCACCCTTCGGTATTAAGATGGGGGTTTCAGTACAAAGATTTTTGAATGAAAACTGGGCGGTATCCCTTGGCGGTTCCTATATGGTCGCCACCGCTGGGGATTTTGGAGTGTCTTCGCTGAGTTTCCACATGGGCGTAATGTATAACTTAAATTGATGATTTTTATTAAAAGCTAAAGATTGGAAGCCCAGCGCAAGACCTCGAGCTGCTAAAGGTGGGTCGTTTGCGTCCGATCCCTTCGGAGTAAAGAGTGTGTTGAAGAAAGAGGTGGCATCATGAATCTATGGAATCGCTTGGCTCTAATGTTGATGATTGGATGTTTTCCTTTTGCCGTATATTACTTTTCGACGTCGTCCGCTAGCGTTCCGAAGAAAAAGCATCAATCCCCAATTGCGATTCGGACGAACGAAAAAATTATGGATGTAGCCGTTTCAGAGATGAATCGTGGCGTTGAGGCAAAAGCAAAAGAATTGCGTGATATCGAGGTCAAGATTCTTCAGAACAAGGGATCCATTCTCAAGCTAGAAGAAGACAAGCGAGCTTTCGTCAACAATTTGGAGTTGATTCAGACTCAGATTGCTGAGGTTATTAAAAATGCCCGTGCTGGGCGCTCGTCCTCGCGGTAGTGATCACTGCAGCCCGCGTTTAAGCGTGAGGATTAAATAGTCCATTTGCAGCTTGGTTTCCCCGAGTTCACTTGGGAACCTGTGGACTTCACTGCCGGCACTCAGCAGGGCAAATAAATCCGTTTTAATTTTATAACCGATATCCAAAGAGGGGCTGAGAGCGGGGTAGAATCCAACCGATGAGATGTATAACGGAGCTATATTAACCGCAGGTGTAAGAATTAAGCCGTTTCGGAATATTTTGTGCAAGGAAAAGCCAATGAGTGGAGTCAGAACCTGTGATGGTATTAGGACGGCGTCATTTGCTGTGCCGACAGGTTGGGAATTTTTATTTTCCTTAATCGTTGAGTGAAATAATTCTGTGCCAAGAGCAGCTCTCAACACCAAGGACTCATCTATAAAGTTGTGATCATAAAATCCGGTTCCACGAACGGTAAAAGTTTGTGGCACGACGGTCTTGCCAGCATTTGTGTAAAGTAAGTTTGCCCGCAGGCCAAATTGTCCCCATATTTGACGCTTTTCTATGCCGAGCGTTGAGACCAAACGTTCCCCTCGCTTTTCGCCTGGTACCTCTCTGCCATATCCGAGACCTCCCCCCGCGCCACCGTCGATCGTGGTTTTTTGAACGAGGAATGGGATGTCTGTAATGAAGATTTTAAGTGCTTTTTGTGAAAAAACCGCCAATACAGAGTTATAACTAGTTGGCAATGCAGTAAGACGTGGATTCTTTGTTAATATGATTGGAAATGCCTTCAAAGTTACTTTTTTCCTGCCTGGTACTTTCAACTCAATTATGGACTCGCTTGTTGACTGGGTCTCCATGGCAAACCAACCGGCCGCGTTGAAGGCGACCGGAATTTCATTAATCGTCAGACGGCTCTGGCTAATGATTTGTTCCAATGTCAGGCCGATGGCTGACGTCTTTTCCTTAACCTGTGTGGGAGCTGTTGTAGCTGTTGTAACTTTGGATTGAAGGGCTAACTCTATTTTGATACCCGATTCAGTCGAGGTTTGGCTTGATATTGCAATGGTACCGACGCTGCTTTCAATGGCTTTCGCGACTTTTTCAGCGCAAGAGTCCGCATCAGCGCCTCTTAAAATTTTGACGCTGTTAACCTTGCCCTTCAGGCTGGATATTAGCGTTATGAAACCGCCTACCCTTGGGCTTTTTAAACACTTATTAAGTTCTTCCGGCCGAATTTGCATTGAGGCGAGGGTTCTGGAGTTATAGGCGGGTGAGCTTAGGCCCTGTTCTGCCCCATCAATTGGGTTTGATTTGTCATCTAAACCCTGTTTTTCATCATCCAGCTCAAGGTTGATGGTTTTCTCGAAAATCCTAAACTCAGTGGGGCTTAATTGGCCGTAGAAAAAACGAGCCGATGGCCCGGGACTTGGAGTCTCGATCATGAGTCTTTGCGCAAAGGATGTATCAGCAATGAAAAAAATCAACAGTAATATCGGTGTGGTTATTTTATTGAGGTGGACTCGTAGCGAAATCTTTTTTGAATCAGTGTTCTGAAGATTAGGATACTTGTTCATGGTTCAGATCCCTAGCCACAAACTCACGGAACCAACAAGAGCAAAACCCTTGGTGCTGCCGGATCTTGTCAGACGCTGAGGGGCCTCGGAGAGTCCACTTTCAGAGTTGCGTTTTGTTATCGCTACTTGCGATCGCGAGTTTAGTGGGATTAATGCACCCAGCTTCAGGAGGTAAGCTTCGACTCTAGTGTTTAATTGTTCTTGAGCATTACTGATGGGTCTTGATGGTTTCGCCCAAATCCAACCAATGGATGGG
>JBIJBX010000110.1:0-8282 GCA_044344995.1 Oligoflexales bacterium
CTGGAGTCACTGATGCATTTAATGAAACATGCTCGGTGAACGGTAATCTGATAGAACAATAGAGCGACGGCCATCTCTAAAGGCCATTGATGTTCAATCAAAAGACGAAATACTTTGGGCGTTCGACTACAGGCTCGTCCAAAATCAATGCGTCGAGAACCGCGGTTTCTTTTTTATTTTTAATCAGAAGGATAAAAAGAGGAAGGGCCGGTGTCCCGCCTTATTCAGGCAAAACAACCGGCCCCGGCTACTGGGCGCCATCCTGGATTTTGCAACTTGGGTCGTCGTCGGCTAGGAGTGCCTTCATATTGCTATGAAGGCGAAAGTGACGGGACTATCTACATAGAGAGCCCTTAGGAAGCGGCAAACGAGCAAAGAAGCCTCAACCCAAATCGTTCTTGAGCCTGATTGTTTCTCTCGAAACCTCCAAAACTCAATCAAACCAAAATCCAATATGACAAAGATCCGCTTCCTATAGTAGGTACAATAGGCGCAACCAAGACGATGAACGTGCCGTAATAAAATTCAGCTATTTCAAATGTGCCCTGATTGCTTGAGAAATAAGGTAGCAACTATGGCAACGGCACTCGAATACTTTGGGGGATAATTATTTAATTTAATTATTTCAGCAAGTTGAGCCACATGCTCAGCCCTTCAGCAAATCTAGGCGGTGGTTAAAAATTATTTCTAACAATGATTACAGAGTGTTACATTTTTGGCCGCAGCACCAAATTAGACCATTGAGCTGAATGAGCCACATGACTTAGACGCTAATACGCCGAGCAATTAAATCTCGGCGAAGTTTTTCTGGCTCAGTGAAAAGTGTTGCATCAAAACCCAGACGTTTTGCAGCGTCGACATTTACTTGGATGTCATCAACAAAGAAACAATCGCGAGCATCAACACCAGTTTTTTCAAGCACGGAGCGGTAAATTTTTTCCTCCGGCTTTAACGATTTGACTTCGTAGGATAATACGAGGTGATCAAATAATTTTGAAACGCTCCAGTTACTTTCGATAAATTCCCAGTGGACTTCGTTGGTGTTTGATAACAAGACCATGGGAATCTCTTTGGAGTGATTTTCTCGCAAGATTTTTAAGAGCTCAATTGTGCGGGGGATGGGTGTGAAAATATCCGCGGCGGCTAGCTTCAACTTATCGGGATTTATGGCGAAGCCGAATTTTCGCTCAAATAAATGGTGCAACTGCGCAAACTTGAATTCACCGGCCTCAAACCGATACTCAAGACCGTCCTCAAATAGGAAGGAGCGAATAGCACTTGCGCTCACGCTGCCAGCAACGCTCGCTATCTGAAGACAAGCTTTTTCTACGCTAAATTCGACGATTACTTTTCCGAGATCAAAGACAAGGACACGCGGCTTTCTAAGGTTCACGGGTTTGAGTTTCCACAAAAACCGAAACGAAAACCTCACTGCCAATTTTGGATTTCACATAACAAAAGTGTCTGCGATCGTCTTTTTGATATAGGCATTCGCGACTTAGGAATTCCGTGTTGGAAGTGTCCATCGGCCTTATTCGCAACACGTGAAATGGCTCATCTACAGATATAAAAAAAGGTGTTGGACGTGAGCGTCCCTCTACTTGTTCAAGTCTAACTTGGTTGCCGTCTTGAACGATCACTTCGCGATAGGTGTTTTTTGAGCCGCTTGGGAACGTGACTTTAACCGTTAGTTCAGCTTTAGCAGGTGAGGTCCGGCGCAAGGTTCCGAACTCCAAACGAATTCCGTCTTCATTTTCGAACGTGCGGCCCGCAACGATCTCTCTTGCGGCATCAAAGACAGTGAAAAAATCACTGGCAGCCGAAAGTGGCTGCGCCCATAGTGCAAGTAGAAGTAAGGATAAGAAATATTTAGTCAAAATGCTCTTCCCACACCCAGCCTTCAGGCTGATAAACAAAAGTTATGCGGGTAGATAGTTTAGTGGTCTTTTTGAGGCAAGCAGAAATAAAAAGTTCAAATTATTACGGATAGTTAGTCTCTTGGCTGAAGGCCTTCGACACGCGATTGGTAGCACTTTGAACAGGCAGGTAGGTATTTCTCCTCGGCGCCGAGCTCTATGGTGGGACCGTCCAAAGTCGGCTCACCGTTTAGCAACTTTAAATTGAAAATCGCTTTGCGGTTACAGTAGGCGCATGTTGTTTTTATTTCTTCAATTGAATCAGCCACCTCGAGCAGTCGAAGGCTGCCTTCAAACAGACGGGCTCTGAAGTCAGTTCGTAGGCCGTAGCAAATCACCGGGATATTTTCTTTTGTCGCGATGGCCCGGAATTGATCGATCACTTGGCTGGAGAGGAACTGAGCTTCATCAACCACAATGCAGTCAGTTCCCTTAAACTCGTGGGCCTTAAAAACAGTGTCGGCGGTTATCAGGTGATCAGCGGCCATGGCTAGGCCTGCTCGAGACTTCACTTCATGGACACCAAAACGAATATCCATCTTCGGTTTTAGCACCACGACGTGTTTTTTTTGCTGCTGATAATTGTGTGCTACCGCGAGCAGATTCATGGTTTTTGCGCTACCAACGGTGCCATATCGAAAATAAAGTTTTGCCATATTTAGAGACTTTCCACTGGATTAGCGCAGAGGATTAAATCTTGCGGGAAATCTTTCGCGCATCATCTCGTAAATCAGCTCAAAGACGTCTTCTGCGTTAGGTTTCGAGTAATAGTCGCCATCCGAGGCATAAGCAGCACGGTGCGGTTTTGCAGCTAATGTGCGGGGCGCGGCATCGAGATGCTCGTAGGCCTTTTGCTCCTCTAATATTTGCTGAAGCATATAAGCAGCAGCTCCCCCAGGCACGTCCTCATCCATACAAACAAGTGCGTTAGTCTTCGCAACTGAATCCTTAATTCTGTGAAACCGGTCAAACGGCAGAAGCGTCTGAGCATCTACGAGCTCTACGCTGATTCCCACGGCCTCTAGAAGTTTCATCGCGTCTTGGGCGATCCTCACGCAGGCACCGTAAGTGACCAAAGTAACATCCCGTCCCTCACTTAAAATTTCAGGTACGCCAAGTGGTACTGTATAGTCGCCGATATTATCCGGCATGGTTTCCTTAATGCGATATCCATTCAGGACCTCGATGACCAGAGCTGGATCATCACCTTTGAGTAAGGTGTTATACATTCCTGCTGCCTGCACCATGTTGCGTGGAACGCAAACATGCATACCACGGATGCCATTGATAATCGTTCCCATGGGCGAACCTGTGTGCCAAATGCCTTCTAAACGATGACCCTTGGTTCTAACGATCACTGGCGCTATCTGTCCTCCAGCACTGCGATAGTGTAGGGTGGCCAAGTCGTCACTCATGCCTTGGAAACAATAGAGAAGGTAATCAAGATACTGGATATCTGCGATGGGTCGTAGACCGCGCATAGCGGCACCAATGCCTTGCCCGAGAATAGTGGCCTCGCGAATCCCTGTGTCAGTAATATGCAATTCGCCAAATTTCTCCTGAAGCCCTTCAAACTCAAGATTGACCCCACCCAATTGTCCCACATCCTCTCCGCAAATAAATATCCGTGGGTCACGGGTAATCACTTTTTCAAAAAAACGCTGAATGATTTGCCTACCGTCGACTTTTTCACTGCTGGCCGAGTAAGTCGGGGCCGCATCATTTACGAGAAGGGGGGATTTTTCCGTCTCGCTCATCAGGTGGCTGGAGTAGCGTCTTTGGTTAATGGCTTCGTAGCGCTCAATAAACCTGATAAGGGGTAACTTTGTATCTTGGTCCAGATCTGAAAACTGAAATAGCAGGCGTTTTAGGCCGCTTTGAATATTTCGGCGAAACAGTGTGGGAGACCTCTGAAGCTCTTGACTCGTTTTATTACAAAGATCTTGCCGACCAGTTTTAGTCCCGAGACTTTCCAGCAGGGTTAAAGCCTCTGTGCGTTCCTTTTCAAGCGGTCGAAGGTATTCTTCCCATGCTTCGTTTTTGGCATTTTCCGCCGCTTTTTGTGCTTCTGCCTCGATGGTGGCTAGCTCTTTTTCGCTGGCCAACTTTTTGTCAAGAATCCAGGCACGGAAACGAACGATACAGTCGAAATCATCCTCCCATTTAAGACGTTCCTTACTTTTATAACGTTCATGACTCCCAGATGTGGAGTGCCCCTGGGGTTGAGTCATTTCGATGACGTGTACGAGTTGCGGGATGTGCTCTCTTCTGCAAGCGTCAGCTGCGGCTTGGTAAGTGCTGACGAGCTGCTCATAGTCCCAGCCTTTAACCACATGAATGGCGATTCCTTTGAGCTCTTTTTCATAGTCAAAGCCAGCCATTATTTTGGAGATGGATTCTTTTGTGGTCTGATATTTCGCATGAACAGAGATGCCATACGCATCATCCCATACGCTCATCAGAACGGGGACTTGCAAAACGCCGCAAGCATTCATGGCTTCCCAGAATAGGCCCTCTGCCGTGGAGGCATTGCCGATCGTACCAAAAGCGATTTCGTTTCCTTTGCGCGTGAATTTGGTGGCGCTATGTAAACGTTTGTTATCGCGGTAAAGCTTCGAGGCATACCCAAGTCCAACAAGCCTAGCCATCTGCCCGGCCGTGGGTGAGATATCGGATGACGTGTTGGGTTGTGCTAGTTGATCGAGCCATTCGCCCGTCTCGCTGACTAATCGGGTGCCAAAATGGTTATTCATCTGACGGCCAGCACTAGCGGGCTCGTTTTGTACATCCGTATCGGCAAATAGTTGGGCGAAGAACTGCTTTAAGCTTAATTCGCCAAGAGCCATCATAACCGTTTGATCTCTATAATATCCGGAGCGCCAGTCACCCCTTTGGAAGGCCCGGGCCATGGCGACTTGGGCGATTTCTTTGCCGTCGCCAAAAATACCGAACTTGGCTTTTCCGCCTAGCACTTCTTTCCTGCCAAGCAAGCTCGCATGTCGACTTTGGCAGGCGATTACAAAGTCTTTGAGGACTTGATCTTTGTTCCAGTTAGAGCTTTGCGTCGATTTGTTTTGATTTTTTTCCGTCACACCATCAATCCTTTATGCCGGATTATAACAACCAGTTAGATATTAAATGTCGCGATCACAGGGGCGTGATCGGACGGTTTTTCGCCGCGGCGCTCATCACGATCAACAGTCACAGCACTGCATTTTGCGGCAAGACTGGCAGTTGAATAGATGAGGTCAATTCTGAGCCCTTTATTGCGCGGGAATGACAGTTCTCGGTAGTCCCACCAAGAGTAGATCCCCGGCGATTGATCCACAACCCTCAGGGTATCGACGAGCCCGAAAGAAACAAAGTCGTTGAGGGCCGCTCTTTCGCCTGAGGAGCAGTGGATGTGCTCTTTCCAACCAACCGGATCGTAAACGTCGCGATCGTCTGGCGCAATGTTGAAATCACCCACAATGATCAGGGGGTCGGTGGGCTTCCAGTGCTTCTGCATGAAAGCTTTTCCGCGCTTGAGCCAATCCAGTTTATAGGCGAATTTTTCAGAGCCAATCGCTTGCCCGTTGGGCACATAGGCGCAAATGAGATCGAATTTGTCAGGAGTTCTGACTGTGATGGTTCGTGCGGCGTCGTCTGCGGCGCGGTCGTCGAAGTTTTTATGGAGGATTTCGACTGGTTTTCTCGAAAGTACGGCAACACCGTTGTAGGCTTTTTGACCGAAGAAAGCGGCGTGATATCCGGCATCTTCGATGGCTTGAAGGGGAAACTTTTCATCGGCACACTTGAGTTCCTGGAGGCAAACGTAATCAACCTCGGAACGTTTGAGGAAAGCCTTCAAACGATCAAGGCGAGAGTTAATTGAATTGACGTTCCAGGTGGCAACTTTAACCATAGGCGCCAGACTTTAGTGTCGGGCGCGTCTTAGGTCAAAGCAATTCCATTTCGGCTAGCGGGGTGCCGCTTAAAGAGTCAGAGTATTGAAAATCACTTGTGGGTACGCAGTCGTTACGTTGACCGCTGCTTTTAAATGTAACTTGGTAAATGTCACATTCAACGTAGTTGAAACCCTTTTGAAAGGGCACTTTGTCACAGGACTCTTCCTTGCCTTGGCGCATTTTGAGGCCGCAGCGGTCCTTAAACTCAATGGTTTTCTTGTCAGCAGCAAGATTGCCGTGGCGTACGTGATGTGGGCAACGTGAGCAGAGCATTCTTCTATCCCTTCCTTGGGTTAAAGAGTTCTGAGAGACGGTGTCCGCACTAGTTCCTTAAGTGGATCCCTCGCCCGCCTGTCCGCAGCATCCAACCGGTGAAACGAGTCAACTGGTGGGGTCGACTTTCAGAACTCATGCTTCTCTAATGTTGATTAATTTGGATAATAACACCAAATTCACCGATTGCAATAAAATTTATTTCGATTGGTTAGCTTACTTTTTCTAATGTCATTAAAATTTAAATAAATTTCTTTGGCTCGTGGCGGCTAATCTGGCGTCCCGCACGGTGTTGACCTGCCTAGCAGGAAGCTGTACCCTCGTGTTTCACCTACGGGTACTGTGAATAAAAAAGCTCAATCGGAGGCTCTCTATAAATGGCGTGGCTAGAGCGGGACAAGGCACCAATTGCAAAAGGCGACAGAATCGATACGCCGGATGGTTTGTGGGAAAAGTGCGTCAACTGTTCCGAGATCATTTTGAACAAAGAGTTAAACGACAATCTCAATGTTTGTCCAAAGTGCGATCATCATTACCCTTTGCCAGTCTTAGACCGCATCAGTAGCTTGATGGACCCAGGATCTTTCGTTGAGGAAGACGCGAATCTTCGCAGCAGTGATCCCCTTAAATTTGAAGATAGTAAGCCTTACGCGAAACGCCTCGAGGAACAGCACAAAAAGACAGGTAGATGGGATGCTTTTGTGGCTGGGCGTGGAAAGCTAAATGGTCGGCCGGTGCAGTTGGGAGTTTTTGACTTTCAATTCATGGGCGGTAGTATGGGATCAGTCGTTGGGGAGAAGATCTCTCGGTTATTTTTGCGCGCTGCTGCTGCGCGTGAGCCGGCGATTGTTGTTAGCTCATCGGGTGGCGCTCGTATGCAGGAAGGTCTTGTTAGCCTTATGCAGATGGCCAAGACTTGTGCCGCAGTGTCCAAAATGCGTGAGGCCGGCGTGCCTTACATTTCTGTACTTTGTCATCCCACGACCGGTGGTGTGGCTGCCAGCTTTGCCATGCTGGGTGATATTAATATTGGCGAGCCCAATGCTTTGATTGGATTCGCAGGGCCGAGGGTGATTGAACAGACCATCCGTGCTCAGCTGCCCGAAGGCTTTCAGAGATCAGAATACCTGCTTGAGCATGGTATGCTTGATCTTATTTCTCACCGCGACTCCTTGCGGATGACCCTGTCGCGGGTACTCGATATTCTCGCGGCCAATGTCTCAAAGTCAAAGTAACGAACCACTCGAGATCCTGGAGCTGTTTGATAAGCGTCCAACGGTTATTAAGCCTGGACTGAGTCGTATCCGTGCTGCACTTGATTGTCTTGGCAAACCTGGACTTGGCACCCCGCGGATTGTGGTGGCGGGAACCAACGGCAAGGGCACCACCAGCGGCATGATTTGGCGGCTATTAAGCGCAGCTGGATTCAAAGTTGGCCTCTTCACATCACCGCATCTTAGTGAGTTTCGCGAGCGAATCACAGTTTCAGGCCATGATGTGGCAAACACTCTTCTCGTGGAGTCCATCACCCGAATTCGAGAACAGCTAAAGCCCGAACTATGGGCGGAGCTGACCTTTTTTGAGATTAATACACTTTTAGCTTTCATGGTTTTTGAATGGCTTGAGACTGAAATTAACGTCTTAGAAGTTGGCTTGGGTGGACGCCTTGATTGCGTTAATGTTTATGATCCTGATGTGGCAGTCATCACCAGCATCGGCCTTGATCACATGGAATTTCTCGGCGACAGCCTTACTCTTATTGCCCGTGAGAAAGCTGGGATTATGCGTGAGGGGCGACCAGTGATCTGGTGCGCTGAACATTGGGCCGAACTAGAAGCTGACGTTGCGATCACAACTATGGCCAAAGAGGTTGGAGCAAAGCTGCACCGAGCGGAAGAGACTAAGCTCGATGAACTTCCCAAATCACTTCAAAAGCGGCCACTTTTTATCCAAAGAAACTTTCAGCTCGCCAGGGCAGCGGTCGTCGAGATCTTGACTCAAATAAGGTCGAGCCACTTGAATGATCCTCACTTGAAAAATCTCTCAGATCTGTTTGACTCACCAGCAGCTCCTTGGCCTGTGACATTTAATGGTCGATTTGATTTGATTACTGTGTCGAAGGGGTCTGATCGTATCAAAGTCCTTT